>NZ_MKRN01000001.1 GCF_001896955.1 Nitrobacter sp. 62-13
GAGGTGAAGCCGTACTTGATCGCGGTGGCGCAGGTCGCTTCCTCGTTGCCGTGATCCTGATGCATGCACAGCGGAATATTCGGATACATCTGGTCCAGCGCATCGATCATGTTCGCCAGCATGATGTCGTTGGCGTAGGAGCGTGCGCCGCGCGAAGCCTGGAGAATGACCGGAGCGTCGACGGCAGCGGCCGCCTCCATGATGGCGAGACCCTGCTCCATGTTATTGATATTGAATGCCGGTACGCCGTAGCCATGCTCGGCCGCATGGTCCAGCAGTTGCCTCAGTGTAATACGAGCCATTTTGTCCTCACCCTTGGGATGTGCTGATAGCAGTCACGCCGGGGATTATACCCCCCTTGGCCGTGCACCGATCAACTACTTCGATGTCGCGGTTCCCGCCGTCATTGCGGCGGCTCCGCTCGACTTTACCTATCGTCATGAATTCGCCGCTCATGCGCGCCTCTTTCGCTCGATGAGCTGAAGGATCAGCGGCGTCAGGATCAACTGCATCGCGAGATCCAGCTTGGATCCGTGAATGACAATCGAGTTCGCGCGCGACATGAAGCTGTTCGGAATCATCGACAGCAGGTACGGAAAATCGATGCCGCGCGGATTCTTCATCCGGATCACGACCATCGACTCGTCGGGGGTCGGTATCCACCGCGCGATGAACGGATTCGAAGTATCCACCGTCGGCACGCGCTGGAAGTTGATGTCCGTTTCGGCAAATTGAGGGCAGATGTAGTTGACGTAATCCGGCATGCGCCGAAGAATGGTGTCGGTGACCGCCTCGGTGGAATAGCCCCGCGCGCTGCGATCGCGATGCAGCTTCTGGATCCATTCGAGATTGATGACGGGAACGACGCCGATCTTGAGATCCGCATATTGGGCGACATTGACCTTGTCGGTCACGACCGCGCCGTGCAGACCTTCGTAAAACAACAGGTCCGAGTTCTCGGGTAGTTTCTGCCAGTCGGTGAACGTCCCCGGGGGAACCTTATGCAACGCGGCTTCCGCGTCGTCATGGACGTAGTAGCGCGTGTTGCCGGTTCCGGTTTCGCTATAGCTCCGGAATACGGCCTCCAGCTCGGCGAACAGATTGGTCTCCGGGCTGAAGTGACTGAAATGCTTGTTGCCCTTGTCCGACTCCTCGGCCATGCGGGTACGCATTTCGGCGCGGTTGTACCGGTGGAACGCGTCTCCCTCGATGTAGGCGGCCACCACGTTCTCGCGGCGGAAGATCTGCTCGAAGGTACGCTTGACGGATGTCGTGCCGGCGCCCGACGAACCCGTGATTGAGATAATAGGATGCTTTCTGGACACGATTGCAACAGCCCCTCAAATCAAACGCGAAACAAGCCGCGATGCCCGAACAACGGAGCATTCGTTTCCAAGGCGACGTCGGGTGCCGTGTGCATGTGCTCGAGCCGCTGGACGTTCTTGATCGAACCCATGATCAGCGGAACGCGCTGATGCAGGGTGCGGGGAACGAGGTCCAGAACGCGTTGACGTCCTGTGGTGGCGCCGCCGCCCGCCTGCTCGATGATGAATGCCATCGGATGCGCCTCGTAAACCAGGCGCAGGCGGCCTTCTTCATAACCGTCCCGAGCGTCTCCGGGATAAAGGAAGATGCCGCCGCGAATGAGAATGCGGAAGGCTTCCGCGACCAGCGAGCCGATCCAGCGCATGTTGAAATCCTTGCCGCCCATCCCGTCGGCGCCCATGAGGCACTCGTCGATATAGGCGCGAACCGGCAGATCCCAGTGCCGCCTGTTCGAAGCGTTGATCGCGAACTCCGTGGCGTTCGGCGGGATCTGCACCGTCGATCCCGTGAGCTTGAACACCCGCTCCACGCGATCGAGCGTAAAGATATCGACGCCCTGGCCGAGGGTGAGGACGAGAGAGGTTTGCGGACCGTAGACGACGAAGCCGGCCGCAAGCTGCGCACTTCCCGGCTGCACGAAGGCGGCGCTGGCATCGGAGGGCGTCGGCATGATCGAAAAGATCGTGCCTACCGACATGTTCGTGTTGATGTTCGATGAACCGTCCAGCGGATCGAACGCGACGCTGATCGGCGCGGCCGGATTCAAAATCTCCAGATCCGCCATTTCTTCCGAAGCCAGCACGGCGATCGGCAGGGCGCCGAGGGCTTCGCGGATGATTTGATCGGCGCGAACATCGAGATCCTTCTGAACATCGCCGTCGGTGTTGCGTCCTTGTGCCTTGCCGGTGATCCCCGCCAATGCGCCACGACACGTCAGATCGGAAATATCGATTGCAGCCTGTGCGAGCGCAGCGACCGCTTCCTTCACTGCTCGGCGAAGCGGATCCGACCCTCCTTCACCATCCATCCTTTGCTGCAGTGTTAGCTCTTGGCTCATTCAGTTTCCCCTTCGGCCGCAATGTCCAAACAGCCGATCTGCCGCTTTCCAGAGCATTGCGAAACATTGACTCGTTGCATGTAATAAGTACAATTTCAATATCCTTAATCGAACCAAAATTCTTCTTATATGATCTCGAAGCTTCGCGACGTCACCATTCGGCAGCTTCGTGCTTTGGCATCGGTTGCGGCTGGAGGCAGCGTCACTGCAGCCGCAAACAAGTTGCATTTAACCCAACCTGCGGTCACGCTGCAGTTGCGTAACCTGCAACAACTCTGCGGACTGCCTCTGCTTCAGCGCACCAGCGACGGCATGGTGCTCACGCCGGCGGGGCAGGAACTGTACACGCTTTTCGAACGCGTCGAGGCCGCCATCGAAAGCTGCGCGACCTCGCTCGACATGATAGCCGGTCGAACCGGCGGACGCATATCGATCGGCGCGGTCAGCACGGCAAAATATTTTGTCCCGTTTGCGATTTCCGCATTCTCAAAGCTCCATCCGGGCATAGACATCAGTCTGACGATCGTCAATCGCCAGGAAATACGGCAGGCTTTGCGCGGCTATGCGCTCGATTTCGCGATCATGGGCCACCCGCCTCCAGACATCGAACTGGACACCCACCTGATCGGCGACCATCCGCATGTCGTCATCGCCCCGAAAGAACACCGGCTTGCAAACGTCTCCGGCCTCGCGGCGGTTGATCTGGCGCAGGAAACCTTCGTTTCCCGCGAGCCAGGCTCCGGTACACGGTTCCTGATGGAGCAGTTTTTCGAGAACAGCAACCTTGAGCCGCAAATCGGCATGGAGATGAGCAGCAATGAGACCATCAAGCAGGCGGTCATCGCCGGTCTCGGGATCGCTTTCATCTCGGCGCACACGGTGGCGGTCGAACTCAGGGAAGGCCGGATGATCACTCTCGACATCGCCGGTCTGCCGATCGTGCGACAGTGGTTCGTCGTCAGGAGGAAGGACAAGGTCCTGCTTCCTCCGGCGCAGGAAATGCTCGACTTTCTGGTCGTCAACGGCAAGCAGTTCCTGCCACAGGCGGCGACCGCCGCCGATCGGCGCGACCCGAAGCGCAGGTGAAGCGGACATCTGGCGACGCAACCGGCGAATCCGTCGGCGCTTGCGTTGCGCGGCCGGCGCATCGAAACTATAAGTCATTGAAATAATGGTCGGAGTGGCAGGATTTGAACCTGCGACCCCTGCGTCCCGAACGCAGTGCTCTACCGGGCTGAGCCACACTCCGACAAGACGCGGCTTATAGCCTTGGGTTTCGCGCACCGCAAGAAGCTGGATCGAAAACTGAAATTCCAATGTCCGTGGAATTGACAACGCAGATTAGACCGGCCGGCGCGGCCGCGACGGCAGCAGCTGCCCGGACGCTCCGCGACGGCGGCCTGGTTGCGTTCCCCACCGAGACAGTCTACGGGCTCGGCGCCGACGCCGCCAACGCGGAAGCGGTCGCGCGGCTCTACCGCGCCAAGGGCAGGCCCGCCTTCAATCCGCTGATCGTGCATGTCGGCGATCTCGCATCCGCGCAAGGGATCGCCTGTTTCGATGCCACGGCGCTCGCGCTCGCTGACGCGTTCTGGCCGGGCCCGCTGACGCTGGTGCTGCCGAAGGCCCCGCGCTGCCCGGTGGCCGAGCTTGCCACGGCCGGCCTCGACACCATTGCGATCCGGGTTCCCGCCCATCCGGTGGCGCGCGACATCCTGCGCGGATTCGGCGGCGCGCTGGTCGCGCCGTCCGCCAACCTGTCCGGCCATGTTTCGCCGACGACAGCGGCGCATGTGCAAAGCGATCTTTCGGGGCGGATCGACCTGATCGTCGACGGCGGGCCGGTCGAGGTCGGCGTCGAATCCGCCATCGTCGGCTGTTTCGCGTCCCCGGCGCTGCTGCGTCCGGGCGGAATTCCGCGCGCCGACATTGAACGCGTGCTCGGCAGCCCTCTGGCCTCGCCCGATCCCGACGCGGCCAATGGACAACCGCTGGCATCCGGGATGCTGGCCTCGCACTACGCGCCGCGCGCCAGGGTGCGGCTCAATGCTGCGAGCCTTTCACGCGGCGAGGCCCTGTTGGCCTTCGGCCCGGCCGCTCTCGCCGGCAGCGAAGCCGCGGCCGCCGTGATGAACCTGTCCGAGCGCGGCGATCTCAGGGAGGCCGCCGCCAATCTTTTCGGCTATCTTCGCGCCCTCGATGCCTGCGGCGCGCGGACCATCGCGGTGATGCCGGTTCCCGACGACGGACTCGGCGAAGCCATCAACGACCGGCTGCGCCGCGCCGCCGCGCCGCAAGGCTGATCGGCATGTCGTCGAAAGCCTTTGGACACGCCATGACTGTCGCCCCGCCAAAATCCGCGCTGCCGCCGCTGTCGCCCGATCTGATCGCGCGCTTTGCCTCGATCGTCGGCGACAAATATGCGGTGACCGACGCCGACGAACTGGCGCCCTACCTGACGGAGGAGCGCAACCTGTTTCACGGCCGCTCTCCGCTGGTGCTGCGTCCGGCATCGACGGCGGAGGTGTCCGCGATCTGCAGGCTCGCGACCGAACACAGGATCGCGCTGGTGCCGCAGGGCGGCAACACCGGTCTCGTCGGCGGACAGACGCCGCACAACGGCGAAGTGGTGGTCTCGATGCGGCGGATGGACAAAATCCGCGAGGTCGATACCGCCTCCAACACCATGACGGTCGAGGCTGGCGCCGTATTGCAGACCATCCAGCAACGCGCCGGCGAGGTGGATCGCTTCTTTCCGCTGTCGCTCGGCGCCGAAGGAAGCTGCACCATCGGCGGCAATCTCTCGACCAATGCCGGCGGGACCGGCGCGCTGGCGTTCGGCGTGGCGCGCGACATGGCGCTCGGTCTCGAGGTGGTGCTGGCCGACGGGCGCATCCTCAACGGCCTGTCGAAGCTGAAAAAGGACAATACCGGCTACGACCTGCGCAACCTGTTCATCGGCGCCGAGGGCACGCTCGGCATCATCACCGCCGCGGTCCTGAAGCTGTTTCCGAAACCGCGCGCGGTGGCGACCGCCTTTGTCGGCCTGACATCGCCGGCCGATGCCCTGAAACTGCTGGCCATTTCCCAAGCCGAAGCCGCCGGCAGCCTGACCAGCTTCGAGCTGCTCGCCGGGATCTGCGTCGACATCTGCGTCAGGCACGGCCCCGACGTCCGCGACCCGTTCGGCAAGCGCCATCCCTGGTACGTGCTAATGGAAATCTCCTCGTCGCGCGACGACGCGGCCGCGACGCTGGAAGCCATTCTGAGGCGGGGCATGGCGGACGGCACCGTCGAGGATGCGGTAATCGCAGCCAGTCTCCAGCAGCGCGCGGCGTTCTGGAAGCTGCGCGAGGTGATCCCGATGGCGCAAAAGCCGGAGGGCGGCTCGATCAAGCACGACATCTCGGTGCCAGTCGCGGCCGTGCCCGCCTTCATCGCCGAGGCTGATGCCGCCGTGATGAAGCTGATCCCCGGCGCGCGCCCGGTCGCCTTCGGCCATCTCGGCGACGGCAACATCCACTACAACGTCAGCCAGCCCGTCACCGGAATGGCGACGCAGGAGTTTCTCGGCCGCTGGCACGACGTCAATGCAATGGTCTTCGCCGTCGCACTGCGGATGGGCGGCTCGATCTCCGCCGAACACGGCATCGGTGTGCTGAAGCGCGATGACCTGCCCCGCGTGAAAGACGGAACCGCGATCGACGTGATGCGCGGCATCAAGGCGCTGCTCGATCCGCTCGGCATCATGAATCCGGGCAAGGTGCTGTGAGCATTCACAGACATTGCGTTGGCGACGTCATGCCCGACGCTGTCGCGTCATCGCCGGTCAAAACAACGAGCCCTGACCGTCCTCGCCAGAGGCCGCGGGCGCAGCTTTGCGAACCGTCATCTTCTTCGCCGCCTTCGTCGCCTCGGCATCCGCCTGCTCCGCCGAGATCGGCAGAATCAGCTGCTCATCATCGTGGGCGACACGGTTCACGCGTGTCGAGACTTCATGCCAGACGAATTCGCCGTCCTCCGGCGCGCGCAGCAACCGCACGGCCTCTCCGGCATCGATAGCGTCGCCGTCGAGCCAGCGCGCGTGATCCGCAGGCGCGATCGTCACCGGCACCCGCGAATGCAGAGTCGCGAGAGCGCCATGCGCTGCCGCGGTGACGAGCGCGACCGTATCGAGTTCCTCGCCGTTCGGCCCGACCCAGGTTTCGGAAAGCCCTGCGAAGGCGATCAACCCGCCATGGCGCGGCCGAATGAAAAACGGCCGCTTGCGCCCGTCCGATTGATGCCATTCATAGTATCCGTCGGCCGGAAGCAGACAGCGCCGCCGTTTCATTGCGTTTTTGAAAGCCGGCTTGTCCAGCACGGTCTCGGCGCGGGCGTTGATGAGAAGAGCGAACTGCCGAGGGTCCTTGACCCAGGCCGGAATCAGGCCCCATCGCATCAGGCGAAAGTGCCGGCCGCCGTTCTCGGGGACGACAACAGGGATCGGTTGAGTCGGCGCAATATTATACCGAGGCGGAAAGTTCGGCTGCTCGGCGTAGCCAAAAGCCTGACGCATCGCCTCCGGCGGCGACAGGATGACGTAGCGTCCGCACATTTCGTCTTCCGGAAGTCAGAAATTCAACTCGTATTAAATCCCGGAGCCTAACACTACAACCAATGACAACGGCGTCCAGCAAACCATCCCTTGTTCCAATTGGGAAGCAGACCGACCCGAACGGGCCCGGTCGGGAAGCCGAACTGTCGGCCGCCAACATCAACCCGCGAACGGGTCTTGCGACCGACTATCTCAATCATTTCAACGAAGCCATCATGCTGCTGGAGATGATCCCGGATATCCCGGACTGCGCCGCCGACTTCATGGACTGGCAGCCCTTGACCTATCCGGAGCATTTCATGGCGTCGAACTTCAAGGCCCGCGATCTCGCGATCGAGGCCTATGAACAGGCCGACCCTGATATTCGCGCCAGATTCGACAACGTGACCGGCAACATGACAACCATCCTGACGGCCGTGGCGTCAGCGATGAAAGGCGTCCGCCAGGACAAAACCCGCGCGCTCCTCGCCATTCAGGCGACGGGCTGGGTCAAGCCGCTGGTCACGCTGGCCGGCGGCATCATCAACGGTGAGCGCGGCGAAACCGACGTCGATTACATCATGAACCACTGATGCCGGCTGTCGAGCCTTTCCAGACTCCCCAGCTCGCCGTCAGCGCCGCGATCTTTCGCGACGGCAAGGTTTTGCTGGTGCGCCGCGCCCGGCCGCCCGGCAAAGGCTCGCATTCGCTGCCCGGCGGCCGCGTCGAATTCGGCGAGACCATGGCGAAGGCGCTGCATCGCGAGGTCGCGGAAGAAATCGGGTTGAGAATCGCGATCGTCGGCCTCGCGGGCTGGCGCGAGGTCGTCCCGACCGGACCCGGTGACGGACATTTCGTGGTGATGGCGTTCGCGGCGCGCTGGGTCGACGGTGAACCCGTCTTAAGCGAGGAACTCGACGGTCTCGGCTGGTTCGCTCCCGATCTGCCGGACGATTTGCACGTCACCGAAGGGCTGCAAACCATCATCGATTCGGCGCGGCGGCTCGTCGGAGCCTAAACCTGCGAAGGCGAAGGCCTGCCGTGGATCGCCCAGCCTTGCTTCCATCGCATTGAAAAGGCATATCACGACGGAGCCGGACTCCGTTGATGCGCAAATCGGTTTTTGCCGTTGTTGTTCTGACTGCGATCTGCAGCGCGTTGCCCGCGCGCGGGCAGGAAGGGGCTGCGCCGTTCGATGCCGACCTGCAGCGGCTGGCCGAGATTCTCGGTACGCTGCATTATCTGCGCGGCATCTGCGGCGCCAACGAAGGCGCCAAATGGCGCAATGAAATGCAGGCCCTGGTCGACGCCGAAACACCGACGGGCGAACGCCGCGCCAGGATGATCGCCGGATTCAACCGCGGCTATAACGGGTTCCAGCAGACCTATCGGGTATGCACCCCGGCCGCCAATGTCGCGATCCGCCGCTATATCGAGGAAGGCGCGAAGATTGCCCGCGACCTGACCGCCAGATACGCAAATTGATGTGCCGGCTCGTTTCGGCGTCAAAATACGCCAAGGCGCGTTAACCTTTCCTAAAGAACTGGCTGTCCGGCCTCGATTCGCATGCTAAACCCAGGGCGGTTGTTAAACGCTTTGTTTCGTCAGATGCCCGGATTTTTCATGCGCCCGCCATTTACCTTCAGCCCGGCCTGCAATTCGCTGCCCGATCAAGAACAGAAGCAGGCCGCTCTGAGTTACCTCAACGAAGCGTGGGCCGAGGCACGGCATGACGGCGTCGATGGCGATTGCCTGGCGCAGGCCAGCCTGTTCGCCGCCTTTGCCGAACTCGTCAGCACTTATGGCGAGGATGCGGTGGCGAACTTCGTCGAAGGTCTCGCAAGCCGCGTCCGCAACGGCGAGTTCTCGATCGCGCTGGCGAAGCAGTAGCTGCTCATCCGTTGCTCATCGCCGGGCGTGACCGGCCGATTCGCTTCCGGACCCTCGATACTGGAATTCAGCCCTGCAATAC
>NZ_MKRN01000002.1:0-34190 GCF_001896955.1 Nitrobacter sp. 62-13
GTTTGGCCTTCAGCGTATTGACGCGCAGGTCGAGCGGCGCGCGGCTCGCCATCGCCGCGGCTTCCGCCGCACGGTCATCGCCGAAGATCTCTGCAAGATGGGGATCGAGCCATTCCGGATAATCCCCGGCGATATGCGCGGGCGCATCCGCGATGCCGCGCGAGGCCAGCGCCGCGCGTTCGGCGTCGGAAAGCGGTTCGGGCGCGAAGCGGCCGCCGTCGCACAGCGCCGCAATCGCATCGATGTCCAACCCCCGTTCCAGTCTCAGCATTCCGAGCAGACGCGCGCGGGGCGTGTCGTCGTCCATGATCCAGGCGCTGGAGGCCTGACGGCGCAGCACATCATAGACCAGCCCCGAAATCGCGGCGCGGTCGCCGGAGCCGGCGAAACGGTGCGCGGTGCCCCATTCCTTCAGCGCTTTCGCGGCCGGCACCCGCTGGCTGTCGATAGCCTCGATCACTTCAATGGCGGCGGAGAGCCGCGCGGCTGGCGTCATGGCTGACTTTCGATTGGAGACGCGGCGCTCACACGAGCAGGATGCGCAACGCGAAATACATCCACATCGCCATCAGCACCACCACTCCCGCGAACCACGCCATTCCCCGCTGCGGGACGTTGTTCGATGTCACGAAGATGCCGGCATGGACGAATCGCGTGAGGACAAATACCCAAGACAGCACGACGATGACAAGGTCGGCGTGACGCAGCGGCAACGCCAGCGCGATCAGGACATAAAACAGCACCGGCACTTCGAACTGGTTGCTGAAGCAGTTCGCGATCTGGGTGGCGCGCGCCGACCAGTTCGGTTCGCGAAGCGCGATGTCCTCGAACCGGGTCTCGCCGGACCTCAAAGACCTCGTCCGCGCGACCGCCATCCCCAACAACAACGCGAACGCGAGCCCGACGAGCACGAACACCGGCAGCAGTACCATCTGAACAGACATTTTTTAGCCCCGTTCGCGGCGCCGACAGAATCTTTCAAGCCGCGATCCTGGCCAGCACCTTGTCGAAAGCGGCCGTTGCGCTCTCCAGATCGTCGAACACGAGGCCGCCGTCGGCGGACTGCTTCTGGCCGTGGTTATTGCGGATGGCATCGACCGGCTCGCCGCGTTCAAGTATCGACTGTGGCGCGATCACGAAGAACTTGTGTTCCGAAATATCCTGATCCTTGGGCAGGAATACGCCGAGTGAAACGATATCGTTGCCGCGCCGATAGGAGATATAGCGATCGACGGCAACGAAACCCGCGCGCTGCAGTCCGCCGAGCTTGGCCTGGCCGTCGCTGCCGACGAGCTTGTGCGCGCGAAAACCCTTCACGCCCGCAGATTTCGCCTTCGCCGTCTCCTCGGACAGATCGTATTTCTCCGCCATGCGCCGGCCGACCACGGCGAGCTGCGCCGACATGTCGCGCTCGAAATCCTTCAGCTCGGTGCGCGGCTTTGCGGCCTTGCGCGGCTTCAACGCGTCTCGCTTCTCGAGTTCCGCCCGGCATCGCGCGGCGAGAGCATCGACCGACTTGCGCTCCGCATTGGCAAGCAGGTTTTTCAGATCGGAATCCGAAAGCGCTGCTATCCTGTCATCCGTCCACTCGATCATGTTTACAAATTCTCGGCTGAATGGAACCGTGATGCCATTCCAGGGAAACGAAGCAGCGGCCCCGAAGCAGGGTTGTAGCACGCCGACAGTAACGCGTTTTCGCGCCGCTGTGCGGCTCAATTTGGGCGATTTTCGTCAGGCGGCGCCGGGATAGTTCGGGCTTTCGCGCGTGATCGTGACATCATGCACGTGGCTCTCGCGCAAGCCCGCCCCCGTGATGCGCACGAAACGCGCCTTATCGTGGAATTCGGCGATGTTGCGCGCGCCGACATACCCCATGGCCGCGCGCAAGCCGCCGGCGAGCTGGTGCATGACGTTGCCGACCGGCCCCTTGTAGGGCACCTGCCCCTCGATCCCCTCGGGCACGAGTTTCAGCGTATCCTTGATGTCCTGCTGGAAATAGCGGTCGGCCGAGCCGCGCGACATCGCACCCACAGAGCCCATGCCGCGATAGGCCTTATAGGAGCGGCCCTGCCACAGATACACCTCGCCCGGCGTTTCGTCTGTGCCGGCAAGCAGCGAGCCGACCATGACGATGTCCGCGCCGGCGGCGAGCGCCTTGGCGAGGTCGCCGGAATACTTGATGCCGCCGTCGGCGATGACCGGCACGTCGGCCTTTTTCGCCGCATCGACGGCATCCATGATGGCGGTGAGCTGCGGCACCCCGACGCCGGCCACGATGCGGGTGGTGCAGATCGAACCCGGGCCGATGCCGACCTTGATGGCGTCGGCGCCTGAATCGATCAGCGCCTGCGCACCCTCGGTGGTGGCGATGTTGCCGGCGATGACCTGCACCGCGTTCGACAGCCGCTTGATGCGGTTGACCGCGTCCAGCACGCGGCTGGAATGACCGTGCGCGGTATCCACCACGATCAGGTCGACGCCGGCGTCGATCAGGCGCTCGGTGCGTTCGAAGCCCCCTTCGCCGACCGTGGTCGCCGCCGCGACGCGCAGCCGGCCCTGAGCATCCTTGCAGGCGAGCGGATGCGCCACCGCCTTTTCCATGTCCTTGACGGTGATGAGACCCACGCAGCGATATTGATCGTCGACGACCAGCAGTTTCTCGATGCGGTGCTTGTGCAGCATCCGCTTGGCTTCTTCCTGGCTGACGCCCTCGCGCACCGTCACGAGATTTTCATGCGTCATCAGTTCGGAAACTTTCTGGCGCGGGTCGGTGGCGAAGCGGACGTCGCGGTTGGTCAGAATGCCGACGAGCTTGCCCGGCGCGGTCGCGCCGCCGCCGGTCACCACCGGTATCCCGGAGAAGCCATGATCGGTCATCAGCGCCAGCGCATCGGACAGCATTGCGTCGGGACCGATGGTCAGCGGATTGACCACCATGCCGGATTCGAACTTCTTCACCTGCCGCACCTGCGCCGCCTGTCCCTCCGCATCGAAGTTGCGATGGATGACGCCGAGGCCGCCGGCCTGCGCCATGGCGATCGCCATCCGCGCTTCGGTGACGGTATCCATGGCCGACGCCATGATCGGGATATTGAGCGGAATGTCGCGGGTCACGCGAGAGCGGATATCGGCCTCGGAAGGCAGGATGTCGGATGCGCCGGGCTTCAGCAGCACGTCGTCGAAGGTATAGGCTTCCTTGATATCCTGAAATCCGTTTGCGCGCGCCATCGCCAACTCCATTGAGCGGCACGGTCGCCGCGGAACCTGTCAGGATGGAATTGACCGGCCAGCGACGCCGTGGCGTCGCCGTTCAATCGGGTTCCATCGACTGGGTTGGCGGTGGTCGATAGCACGGCAGCCTTTGGAATCAAAGCTTTTGACGGCCATGCAGAGGGTTTTCCCTCGAAGGTTCAGCGCGGAAAGCCGGGTGGCGGCCCATGCTCCCGGATCGCGTCGACCACCTCCCGGTGCCGGCGGTCCTCCCGCTTCATGTGGACCGCGATCAGGGCGTGGGCGGACGGCACCAAAAGCAGGATATGGAAAACCAGCCCGAAAATCGCGCAAAACACGATCAGGATCACGTTCAGGATAGCCGAGAACGGTTGCCCGTTGAACAACAGCCCGATCGGCGGCAGCAAGGCGGCAAGCACGTAGATCATGGTTTGGCCTCCCAAAACTCCACCAAGGATTTAGGAATACCTTCGCGCTTCGCAATAGCGCGCTGTCCCCATCGGTGTTACAGCCGCGCTCCGCCGTCCGCCTGCCCCGCCCGGTGCCCGCGATGAACAAGGAACGCCTGATCCCGCTGATCGTCGCCGCCGCGCTGTTCATGGAAAACATGGACTCGACGGTGATCGCGACCTCGCTTCCCGCAATCGCCGCCGATATCGGCACCAGCCCGCTGACGCTGAAGCTCGCGATCACGTCGTATCTTTTATCGCTCGCGATATTCATCCCGGCGAGCGGCTGGACCGCGGACCGGTTCGGCGCGCGTAACGTCTTCAGCGTCGCGATCGCCGTATTCATGATCGGCTCGATCGGCTGCGCGGTGTCGTCGTCGGTGACGGATTTCGTGGTCGCGCGGACCCTGCAAGGTTTGGGCGGCGCGATGATGACGCCGGTCGGCCGCCTGGTGCTGCTGCGATCGATCGACAAGAGCACGCTCGTCAGCGCGATGGCGTGGGTGACCGTGCCCGCCTTGGTCGGGCCGGTCGTCGGCCCGCCGCTCGGCGGCTTCATCACCACCTATTTCTCGTGGCACTGGATCTTCCTGATCAACATCCCGGTCGGCCTCATCGGCATCGTGCTGGCGCAACGCTACATCGATCCGATCCGCAGTGAGAATCCCGAACGCTTCGACCTCTACGGCATGGTGCTGGCCGGCGTCGGCGTCGGCGGCATCGCCTTCGGCCTGTCCGTCGCCGGCCTCAACCTGCTGCCATGGACGGTTGTGATCGCGCTGATCGGCCTCGGTTCGATCTCGATGACGCTTTATGTGATGCATGCCCGGCGCACCGACTCGCCGGTGCTCGATCTGACGCTGCTGCGGCTGCCAACGCTGCGCGCCAGCATCTACGGCGGATTCCTGTTCCGCCTCGGCGTCGGCGCGCTGCCGTTCCTGCTGCCGCTTCTGATGCAGATCGGCTTCGGCCTGTCGCCGTTCAGCTCGGGACTCGTGACGTTCTCGTCAGCCGTCGGCGCCATGGGCATGAAGACGCTCGCCGCCCGCATCATCCGTACCTTCGGTTTCCGCAACATCATGACCGTCAATGCGATCGTCAGCTCCGCTTTCCTCGCGGCCTGCGCGCTGTTCACCGTCACCACGCCGTTGCTGCTGATCATGATCATTCTCGTGGTCGGCGGGTTCTTCCGCTCGCTGCAATTCACCGCGATCAATACGCTGGCCTATGCCGACGTCGAGCCGGAACGGATGAGTCGCGCCACCACGCTCGTCAGCGTCAATCAACAACTGGCGATTTCGGCCGGCGTCGCGCTCGGCGCCTTCTCCGTGGAAACAACGATGCTGTATCATCACAGCACGGAGCTGACGGCTGCGGATTTCGGACCCGGATTTCTGGTCGTCTCGGTGCTGGCGGCGATGTCGTGCTATTATTTCTTCAGGATGCCCGCGGATGCCGGCCATCAGGTCTCGGGGCGGCGCATGGTGGTGATCTCCGATCCAACCCGCGAGTCCGAAGCCGAGGAAGAAGCCGCCCGCGAGACCGTCACCGCGCGGGATCAGAAATTGAGCTAAAGGATTTTTCGATCACATTGGCAATCTATACATTCTTCGTCATGGCCGGGTTTATCCCGGCCATCCACGTCTTTCTGCTGAACTGCCGTTAAGACGTGGATGCCCGCGACAAGCGCGGGCATGACGGCATCTATGCGGCAAAGACGCCTTACCGCCCCCCGCGAAATCCCGTCGCCATCACGTAGCGTTCCGACGAATCCTGGCGGCTCGCCGCCGGCTTCACATGGCGCACCGTCTGGTAATCGCGCTTGAGCTGCGCCAGCAGATCGGCGTCAGCCCCGCTCTGAAACACCTTCGCGATGAACGTCCCGCCGGGGCGCAGCACGTCAGCCGCGAACGCCGCCGCGCTCTCCACCAGACCGACAATCCGGAGCTGGTCGGTCTTGCGATGGCCGGTGGTGTTGGCCGCCATGTCGGACAGCACGACATCCGCGCCGCCTTCCATCATCGTGGTCAATCTTTCCGGCGCATCGGCATCAAGGAAATCGAGCCGGGCGAACGTCACGCCGACGATCTCCGGCATCTCGAGAAGATCGATGGCGATCACCTTGCCTCTCCCGTCGGCGGCGCCGACGCGCCTTGCCGCGACCTGACTCCATCCGCCGGGCGCCGCGCCGAGATCGAGCACCGCCAGACCGGGTTTCAGGAAATGATACTTGTCATCCATTTCGATCAGCTTGTAGGCGGCGCGCGAACGCCAGCCGTCGCGCTTGGCCTGCGCCACATAGGGATCGTTGAGCTGCCGCTCCAGCCAGAGCTTGGACGAGAGTTTTCTCTTGCCGCCGGTCTTGACGGTCACGCGCAATCGGCCGGTTGTGTCTTTCGCCATGTCTACCCTCACGTCCGGACTTTGATCCGGGCGTCCATCAAAAGAACAAAACAGCCCTGAGGCGCGCTTAGGAACCACCACGCTGGATGGTTTGCCGGATCATAGGTTAACGAAGGGACGCAGTTCTTCGAACTGCCATAGGCGAGCGAAGCGATGCCGTGCTTCGAAAAACTATGCCCGGCAATGACGAAGAACCATTCCTTGTTGCATCAATTCAGTTGAATGACGCCGTCCTCGCGCATCATTTCGACCAGCATGCCCTCGCGCAGGCCGCGATCCGCAACCCGGAGCCGCGGCAGCGGAAAGGCTCGCCGAATGGCATCCAGGATGGCGCACCCGGCCAGAACCAGATCGGCGCGTTCGACCCCGATACAGCCGTTGGCCACCCGCTTTTGATAATCCATGCCGCACAGCCGCGCGATGGCCTGGGTGATTTCGATGTCGTTCATCCAGATTCCGTCGACCTTGCGGCGGTCATAGCGCGCAAGACCGAGATGAAGGCCGCCGAGCGTGGTCACCGTACCAGAGGTGCCGAGAAGGTGCATCCCGTAGAGATTGAAGCCATGCTCGGCGGCGAACGCGCCAAGATTGGCCGTGACCTCCTCTATCATCGCTGTGTAGGACTGCGGCGTTACATCGTGTCCGCCAAAACGCTCGGCCAGAGTCACGACGCCGATCGGAATCGACATCCACGCCCGGGTATGCGGTTCGCCGCCTTCGCGGTCGCGCTCGATCCGGACCAGTTCCGTCGAACCGCCGCCGATGTCGAACAGGATCGCGCCGCGCGCTTTCGGATGAATCAGCGGCGAGCAGCCGACCACCGCGAGCGCGGCCTCCGTCTCCCGATCGATCACCTCGAGCTCGATGCCGGTCGCGGCGGCGACACGGCTGCGAAAATCCTCGGAGTTCGACGCCGCCCTGCAGGCTTCCGTCGCGATCAGCCGCAGCCGGCCCGCTTTCCTCGCACGCATCTTGTCGCGGCACACGATGAGCGCGGCGATGGCGCGTTCGATTGCCGCCTCGCTGATGCGTCCGGTGGACGAGATGCCTTCGCCCAGCCGGACGATCCGCGAAAACGAGTCGATCACGCGGAAGCTCCCGTTTGCCGGGCAGGCGATCAGCAAACGGCAGTTATTGGTGCCGAGATCCAGCGCGGCATAAACGCCGGAGCCGTCGACCGGCGAATCGACGACGGTCCTTTCCATGGTCAGGGCTGGTTCCGGCGGGCTGCTAAGCGGCTCGGGATCAGCGCAATGCAGCGTATCGTCGTTCATGAAATCGTCTTTCCGCGAGGGCAAACTTCAATTCGGAATACTCGGTCAACGAGCAATGCCTTTTCGCGGAAAGTTTAGCAGCGCAGACCGCCAGTGCAACCGGCCTCACCCGCCCTGATGGCTGGCCCCACCCCGCCCACGGCTCGACAAGCTATCGCACTGCAAAAAATCCGGTGTCGCAATCTTCGGTGACATGGAGTAACACGCGCTGCAACGATGCTCACAAAGCCCGATGATCCACCGTTGACCTCCATCCGTATCTATGTTGACGCCGATGCCTGCCCGGTGAAGGACGAGATCTATCGCGTCGCCGCGCGTCACGGCCTGTCGGTCAGCGTCGTCGCGGGCGGATATATCCGCGTGCCCGACGATCCCCTGATCGAGCGCATCGCCGCCGGGCCCGGCATGGACGCAGCCGACGACTGGATCGCGGCCCGCGCCGGCAAGAGCGATGTTGTCATCACGGCGGACATTCCGCTGGCAAGCCGATGCGTCAAGGCGGGCGCCAGCGTGATCGCGCCGAACGGAAAGCCGTTCACGGAGCAGTCGATCGGCATGACGCTGGCCGTCCGCAACCTGATGACCGACCTGCGCGCCAGCGGTGAGGTCACCGGCGGCCCGCGCTCGTTCCAGCCGCGCGACCGCTCGGCGTTCCTGTCGGCGCTGGACCAGGCCATCCGGCGCATCCAGCGCGCCCATGCGCAGCAGGGCTGAGACGATGGCGCCGCCGCTGATCCAGTTGAAGGATATCGCCCTGACGTTCGGCGGCACGCCGCTGCTGAGCGGCGTCGAACTCACGGTGTTCGAATCCGAGCGGCTATGCCTGATCGGCCGCAACGGCTCCGGCAAATCGACGCTGCTGCGGATCGCCGCCGGCCTGGCCGAGCCTGACAGCGGCAGCCGCTTCGTGCAACCGGGCGCCACGGTGCGCTATCTGCCGCAGGAGCCGGATTTCGACAAATTCCAAACTACGCTCGCTTATGTCGAGGCCGGGCTCGGCCCCGGCGACGACGCCTATCAGGCGCGCTATCTGGTCGAGCAGCTTGGCCTCACCGGCGAGGAAAACCCTGCGCATCTCTCCGGCGGCGAAAGCCGGCGCGCGGCGCTGGCGCGGGTGCTGGCGCCCTCGCCCGATATCCTGCTGCTGGACGAGCCGACCAACCATCTCGATCTCACGACCATCGAATGGCTGGAAGGCGAACTCGGCTCCCGCCGCTGCGCGCTGGTGCTGATCAGCCACGACCGGCGCTTCCTGTCCAACCTCTCGCGCAGCACCGCCTGGCTCGATCGCGGTCATATCCGGCAGATCGACCGCGGCTTCGCGAAGTTCGAGGAATGGCGCGACGAGGTGCTGGCCGAGGAAGAGCGCGACCAGCACAAGCTCGACCGCAAGATCGTCGCCGAGGAGCACTGGCTGCGTTACGGCGTCTCGGGACGGCGCAAGCGCAACGTCAAGCGGCTGGCGAACTTGCACGAACTGCGCCGGCAGCGACGCGACTATCGCGGCACCGCCGGCAGTGCGACCTTGGCCGCAGCGGAAGCCGACAAGTCCGGCAAGCTCGTCATCGAGGCGAAAAAAATCGGCAAGCGTTATGGCGAGCGGAAGATCGTCGACAACTTCTCGATCCGCATCCAGCGCGGCGACCGCATCGGCATCGTCGGCCCCAATGGCGTCGGCAAGACCACGCTGATCAACATGCTCACCGGAGCCGATGCGCCCGACAGCGGCACGATCCGGCTCGGCGCCAATCTCGAGATGGCGACGCTCGACCAGCATCGCGAAAGCCTCGACCCGAAATCGACGCTGGCGGAAGCCCTGACCGGCGGGCGTGGCGACCACGTCATGGTGGGCGGCACGCCGAAGCACGTCGTCAGCTACATGAAGGATTTCCTGTTCGCGCAGGAGCAGATGCGCACGCCGCTCGAAGTGCTGTCCGGCGGCGAGCGCGGCCGGCTGATGCTGGCGCGCGCGCTCGCAAAGCCGTCCAACCTGCTGGTGCTGGACGAGCCGACCAACGACCTCGATCTGGAAACCCTCGACGTGCTGGAAGACATGCTCGGCGACTACGAGGGCACCGTCATCCTGATCAGCCACGATCGCGACTTCCTCGATCGCGTCGTGACCTCGGTGATCGTTCCCGAAGGCGATGGCCGCTGGATCGAATATGCCGGCGGCTACACCGACATGCTGGCGCAACGCGGCGCCGACCTGAAACGCGAGGTGTCAAAATCCGCGCCGGTGCCCGAGGCAGAGCGCCCGGCGAAGGCAGCGCCTACGGCCACGCCCGGCAAGCGACGCCTCACCTTCAACGAAAAACACGCGCTGGAGACGCTGCCGAAATCCATCGCGAAACTTCAGGTCGAGATTGCAAAGCAACAGCAACGCCTGGAAGACCCGAACCTTTACGCGACTGATCGCGCAGCCTTCGACAAGATCTCGCTCGCGCTGACCAAGGCGCAGGAGGAGTTGCAGCAGGCCGAGGATCGCTGGTTGGAGCTGGAAATGCTGCGGGAGGAGATAGAGGGCGTTTGATTATAGCGTTTTCGAGCGAAGTGGACACCGGTTCGCGTGACGAAAACGCGTTGAAACAGACTGGTTACTTATCCTTTTGTTTGAGCATGATCTTTTCCGAAAACCGGTTTCCACTTTTCGGGATCATGCTCTAGCGTCGCAGCCATTTCAGCGCGCCGCGCCCGGCAGCTGCACCGGTCGCGAACGACGCCTGCAACAGATACCCGCCGGTCGGCGCTTCCCAGTCCAGCATTTCGCCGGCGGCGAACACGCCCGGCAGCCGGCGGATCATGTAATCCTCATCGAGCTCGCTGAACGCAACGCCGCCGGCGGTAGAGATCGCGCGCGCGAGCGGCGCCACGCCGGTCAGCGAGATCGGAACGGCACGGATCATCGCCGCGAGCACAGGCGGCGGCATCGATGCCAGGCTATCGCCGGCGGCTCTCGCTGCTTCCTGCAACAGGCCGATCGCAACGGGCGAAAGACCGGCGGCCTTGCGCAGCCAGTTCGAAACAGATTGTTTCCCGCGCGGTGCGCTCATGCGGATCGCGAGTTCAGCCGTCGCAATATCAGGCCGAAGATCGATATTCAGCGCGGCGCTCCCCGACGCGCTGATGTGCTCTCGCAGCATCGCCGAGAGGGCGTAGATCGCGCCACCCTCGATGCCGCCACGGGTGACGAGGACCTCGCCGCGCATGGTGTGCGAGCCGAACGACAGCGCGACATTCTTCAGTGGCTGGCCTTCGAAACGGTCGCGGAAAACGCCGCTCCATTCCACGTCGAACCCGGAATTGGCCGGCTGCAGCGGCGCGATGGCGATGCCCCGGCCCGCCAGCCGTTCGACCCACGCGCCGTCCGAGCCGAGCCGCGGCCAACTCGCACCGCCGAGCGCCATGATCGTGGCGTCGGCCGTAATCGCGCGCTCGCCTCCAGGCGTCTGAAATTCAAGACGGCCGTCGCCATCCCATCCGCTCCAGCGATGTCGCAGCGCCAACGCGACGCCGATCGAATCGAGCCGCTTGAGCCACGCGCGCAGGAGCGGCGAGGCCTTGAGCGTTTTCGGAAACACCCGCCCGCTCGATCCCACGAATGTCGGCTGTGCGAGATCATCGGCCCATTGTCTCAACGCTTCAGGCTTGAACGCATCAATGGAGGATTGCAGGTGCGACGCCGCCGCGCCATAGCGCGTGAGAAATTGCGGCAGCGGCTCGCTGTGCGTCAGATTGAGCCCGCCGCGACCCGCCATCAGGAACTTGCGGCCCGCGGACGGCATCGCGTCGAACACGGTCACGCGCACGCCGCCTTTCGCGAGAACCTCCGCAGCCATCAGCCCGGCAGGACCGGCGCCAATAATCGCGGCTTGGACATGGTGAACGTCAGGCATGCGATGGATATGCCTGACTCAACCGCATACCGCCATAACCCGTAACGTCACGACGCAGCGTCGCCGTCAGGAAAAGTGCAAAACGGCAAGCCAGTCGGCGACAAGCGCCGACCGCTTCCCGCCCTCGATCTCGACGCTGACGGCGGTGCGCGACAGCAGTTCTCCGGGTTTGCGAAGCGATGCCTCGGTCAGCATGAAGCGGCCGCGGACACGCGAGCCGGACTTGACCGGCGAGATGAACCTGAGGCGGTCGAAACCGTAATTGACCCCCATGGTGACGCCCTCGACTTGCGGCATCACCTCGTATGACATGACGCTGAGCAGCGACAAGGTCAGGAATCCATGCGCGATGGTGCCGCCGAACTGCGTTTCGCGTCCGGCCCGCTCCGGATCGACATGGATGAACTGATGGTCGTCGACCACGTCGGCATAGGCATCGATCCGCTTCTGGTCGATCAGGTGCCACGAGGAAACGCCGATCTCCTGCCCGACCATTTGCCGATAGGCATCGAGCGAAACCGGCGTGTTCTTCCAGACGTCATTCACAATTCAAATCTCCGCAGCTTTCGATTTCAGCGCCTGAAGCTCCGGAAAGTCCTCCTCACAAAATTCCACGCCGCGCAACGCATCGCCGCGATCGTTGTCGTGCTCAAGGCGGCGAAGGTGGACACGGCGAATCTTCCCCGAAATCGTCTTGGGTAATTCGGTGACGAGTTCGAGCTTGCGGATGCGCTTGAACGGCGCCATCCGCTCGACCATGTGCCTGAAGATCGACAGCGCGGTTTCGCGCGATCGCTCCGCGCCGTCGACCAATAGAACGTATGCTTTCGGGATCGCCAGCCTGATCGGATCGGGACTCGGCACCACGGCGGCTTCCGCCACGGCATCGTGTTCGAGCAGGACGCTCTCCAGTTCGAACGGACTGATGCGATAGTCGGACGACTTGAACACGTCATCCGATCGGCCGACGAATGTGAGATAGCCATTGTCATCGACAAACACCACATCGCCGGTGCGATAAAGATCGCCATCGGTGCCGCTCAGTTGTCCCCCCTCGCCCTGATAGCCCTGCATCAGCCCGGCTGGCCGATCCCCGCCAAGCGCCAGCGTCACCTCGCCCTCGGTGGCCGGATTGCCGTCCGCGTCGATCACCTTCACCTTGTAGCCCGGCATCGGCCGCCCCATGGAGCCGACTTTGACCGTCTGCCCCGGAGAATTGCCAGCGAGCGCGGTCGTCTCGGTCTGGCCGTAGCCGTCGCGGATCGTCAGCCCCCATGCAGACTTCACCTGATCGATCACCTCCGGATTGAGCGGTTCGCCCGCGCCGCAGACTTCACGTAGCGCGACCTTGAAGTCCGACAGCTTTTCCTGAATGAACAATCGCCACACCGTCGGCGGCGCGCACAACGTCGTCACGCCGCAACGCCCGATGGTCGCCAGCAGGCTTTTGGCCTCGAAGCGCGGCTGGTTGCAGATGAAGATGGTCGCGCCTGCATTCCACGGCGCGAAGAAGCAGCTCCAGGCATGCTTGGCCCATCCCGGCGAGGAAATGTTCAGGTGAACGTCGCCTGGCTTCAGCCCGATCCAGTACATGGTGGACAGATGGCCCACCGGATAGCTGCGCTGGCTGTGCCGCACCAGCTTCGGCTTCGCCGTGGTGCCGGATGTGAAATACAACAGCATCGGATCGTCGGCATTGGTCGGTGCCTCCGGCTGGTAGGTGTCCGAGAAATCGTTCGTCGTCTCATAGGGCGACCAGCCCGCCTGCGACGCCGACGCGCCGACGACGATGCGGGTCAAGCCCTCGCCACCGAGACTGGCAAATTTCGTAACCTGGTCCTGCGTCGCGACGACTGCTTTCACGTGGCCGCGGTCGAGGCGATCGCGCAACTCGTCCCCTGTCAGCGATGTCGTCGCCGGGATGATCACGACGCCGAGCTTGATGCAGGCCAGCATGGTCTCCCATAGAGGCACGACGTTGCCGAGCAGCAGCAACAGGTGATCGCCGCGCTTCAGTCCCTTCGCCCGCAGGAAATTTGCGACCTGATTGGAGCGCCGTGCCATCGCCTCGAACGTCACTTTGGTTCCGGCGCCGCCGGCGGCCTCCACGATCCATAACGCTGCCCGGTCCCTGCTTGCCGGTTCGGTCGCGAGAACGGCGTCGAACCAGTCCAGCGCCCAGTTGAAAGGCACAGGGTCCGGCCATTTGAAACCGTTGACGGCGGCATCGTAGTCGGTGCGATGCCGCAGCAGGAATTCCCGCGCCTCGGCAAACGTCGTCATCGGACGCCCCTGTTGTCCGCCAGTGCACGAATGTGGCGGATGATGCCGGAGAAATCGACGCCGCCATTGCCGGCTGCTTCGAAGGTCTTGTAGATTTCCTGCGCATGCTGTCCTAGCGGCGTGACGGCACCAACGGAGTTCGCCGCTTCCTGCGCAAGCGTCAGGTCCTTGAGCATCAGCGCCGACGCGAAGCCGGGCTTGTAATCGTTATTGGCCGGCGACGTTGGAACCGGACCCGGCACCGGACAATAGCTCGTCAGCGACCAGCACTGGCCCGACGAGGTCGAAGCGACGTCGAACAACGCCTGATGCGACAGCCCGAGCTTTTCCGCCAGCGCAAAGGCTTCGCCGACCGCGATCATCGAGATGCCCAGGATCATGTTGTTGCAGATCTTGGCCGCCTGTCCCGCGCCGGCATCGCCGCAATGAACGATCTTCTTGCCCATGGCTTCGAGAATCGGCTTCGCCGCCGCAAATGCCTTGTCCTCGCCACCGGCCATGAAAGTCAGCGTCGCGCCCCTGGCGCCGCCGACGCCGCCCGAAACCGGCGCATCGATCGAAAGCAGCGATGCCTTCCCCGCCAACGCGTGGGCCTGCCGCGCGCTGTCGACGTCGATGGTCGAGCAATCGATCATCAGTGCGCCATCGGCGGACGGAACAATATCGGTCCAGACCGACACCACATGCTTGCCGGCCGGCAGCATGGTGATGACGACATTCGCATCCTTCACCGCCCTGCTCGCGCTGTCGGCGACCCTTACGCCGTTCGCCTTGGCCTCATCCATCAACGCCGAAACGAGATCGAAGCCGATCACATCGTGGCCAGCCTTGACGAGATTGGCGGCCATGGGTCCGCCCATGTTGCCGAGACCGATGAACGCAATGGTCGCCATGCTCATCCTCCGATCGAGGTTTCTTCCCTAGTCGAATACGAGTTCGTCCGCGCCGATGTTGGCAAAATACGGCGCGATTATCTCCGGCGTAACCTCCTCGATGCGCGACGGTGACCATTTGGGCTCGCGATCCTTGTCGATGACCGCCGCCCGCACGCCCTCGCGAAAGTCGTCGCTCGCGAACACCGCGAGCGCGGCACGATATTCACGCGCGAGACATTCCTCCAGCGTGGCCGACGCGCGCGCGAGTCGCAACAGCTTGAGCGTCACCACCAGGCCGCGCGGCGATTTCTCGCTCAGCGCCTTGAGCGTCGAGCGTGCAAGCTCGGACCCGTCACGGTGCAGGGCCGCGACGATGTCGTCCATTCGACCATGGGCGAACCATGCATCGATCCGCGGCCGGATCGCCGCAATGGGGCTTGTCGCCTCACCGCTCGCAAAGCCTGCGATCGCGGCTTTTACGCGGGCCGAATCCGCTTGGGCGCCGAGGCCGACCAGTGCCTCGCGAAGCGCGGCAAGCTTTCGCGACGGCACTGCGACATCGGCAAAACCGGCGTAGATGGCGTCCGCCCCGTTCATGGGCTGGCCGGTCAGCCCGAAATACGTTCCGGTTTCGCCCGGCGCGTGCGACAAAAGCCAGGTGCCTCCGACGTCCGGAAAGAAGCCGAGACCGACTTCCGGCATTGAGAGTCTCGTTCTGTCGGTGACGACGCGGTGGCGGCCATGCGCGGACAACCCGACGCCGCCGCCCATCACGATGCCGTCCATGAAGGCGACGTACGGCTTGGGGAATTTCGCGATCCGCGCGTTGAGGAGATATTCCTCGCGCCACAGCACTTTTCCGAGGTTGCTCCCTTCGTTCGCACTTTCCCAGAGCACGCGGACATCGCCGCCCGCACACAGGCCGCGCTCGCCCGCTCCCTCGAGCAGAATCAAACCGACGGCGGGGTCGTTCTCGAACCCGTCCAGCGCCCTGTCGATCCCGCGGAACATCTCCAGCGTGACGGCATTGATCGCCTTCGGGCGGTTGAGGCGAATGATGCCCGCGCCTCCCTCGCGCCGCGTGATCAGATCCGGCTCGTCGCCCGTAAAACCCTTCATCTAGAAACCTTACCCTCGATCAGCTTGCGCGACACGATCAGACGCATGATCTCGTTGGTGCCCTCGAGAATCTGATGCACGCGCAAATCGCGCACGATCTTCTCGATTCCGTATTCACTGAGATAGCCGTAGCCGCCGTGCAATTGCAGCGCCTGATTGGCCACCTCGAAACCGACATCGGTGGCGAAGCGTTTTGCCATCGCGCACAACATGGCGGCGTCAGTATCCCGCCGGTCCAGCGCGGCGGCGGCGCGCCACAGAAACGTCCGCGCCGCTTCCAGCTCGGTGGCCATGTCGGCGACCTTGAATCGCAACGCCTGAAATTCGTCGAGCCGTTTGCCGAACGCCGTGCGCTCTTTCATGTAGGCAAGCGCCTTGTCGAGCGCCGATTGCGCGCCGCCGAGTGAACAGGCGGCGATGTTCAGCCGTCCTCCATCGAGCCCGGCCATCGCGATCTTGAAGCCGATGCCCTCGTCGCCAAGTCGATTGGCGACCGGCACCCGCGCATTCTCGAAGATCACCGCGCGGGTCGGCTGCGCGTTCCATCCCATCTTGCGTTCGTTGGCGCCGAACGAAACGCCCGGCGTGTCGCGTTCGACCACCAGTGTCGAAATGCCGCCCGGCCCGTCGTCGCCGGTACGAACCATGGCGACATAGATATCGCTTTCGCCCGCGCCGGAGATGAACTGCTTCTGCCCGTTGAGCACGTAGTGATCGCCGTTACGCACCGCGCGTGTGCGCAACGCCGCCGCGTCCGAGCCGGTGCCGGGTTCGGTAAGGCAGTAGCTCGCCAGCAGGTCCATGGCGCAGAGTTTCGCCAGCCATTTGCGCCGCTGCTCATCCGATCCATAGGCGTCGATCATCCACGCGGCCATGTTGTGGATCGAGATGAACGACGACACCGTTGGACAGCCCTGCGCCAGCGCCTCGAAGATCAGTGCGGCATCGAAACGGCTCAGCGCTGAGCCGCCAACGTCATCCCTGATATAGATGCCGCCGATACCCAGCGCCGCCGCCTCGCGCATCACATCGATCGGAAAGTGCTTCTCCTCGTCCCACTTCAAGGCGAACGGCGCGATCTTGTCGGCGGCGAAAGCGCGCGCCATGTCGCGAACGGCGACCTGATCTTCGGTGAGCGCGAACTGCATGCGTGGTTGCCGATCACTTGCTGTGGAACGCGAACTGCGCTCCTTCCTTGACGCCGGACGGCCAGCGCGAGGTCACGGTCTTGGTCTTGGTATAAAAGCGTACCGAGTCGGAGCCGTACTGGTTGAGATCGCCAAATCCTGAACGTTTCCAGCCGCCGAAACTGTAATAGGCGACGGGCACCGGGATCGGCACGTTGATGCCGACCATGCCGACCTGGACGCGGGAGGCGAACTCGCGCGCGGCGTCCCCGTCGCGCGTAAAGATCGCGACGCCGTTGCCGTATTCGTGTTCGGACGGCAGCGCCACCGCCTCGTCGAAATTCTTCGCCCGCACCACTGACAGCACCGGCCCGAAGATTTCTTCCTTGTAGATCCGCATCTCCCGGGTGACGTTGTCGAACAGACAGCCACCCATGTAGAAGCCGTTCTCGTAACCCTGCATCTTGAAGCCGCGGCCGTCGACAGCAAGCGTCGCGCCCTCTTTCACCCCGATCTCGACGTAGTTCTTGACGCGCTCGAGCGCCGCCCTGGTGACGAGCGGACCGAAGTCGGCGGACGCATCGGTCGACGGACCGATCTTCAGGTTCTCCACGCGCGGGACGAGCTTTTCCATCAAGCGGTCAGCGGTAGCCCTGCCGACAGGCACCGCGACCGATACCGCCATGCACCGCTCGCCGGCCGCGCCGTAGCCCGCGCCAACCAGCGCATCCACCGACTGATCCATGTCGGCATCCGGCATGATGATCATGTGGTTCTTGGCGCCGCCGAAGCATTGCGAACGTTTGCCGGCCGCTGCCGCCCGCGAATAGATGTAGTGCGCGATCGACGAGGAGCCGACGAAGCCGACCGCCGAGATATCGGGGTCGTCGAGAATGGCGTCGACCGCCTCCTTATCGCCGTTGACGACATTGAGAATGCCCGGCGGCAGACCGGCCTCGAGCATCAGTTCGGCGAGCCGCATCGGCACGCCGGGGTCGCGCTCCGAAGGCTTCAGGATAAAAGCATTGCCGCAGGCGATCGCCGGCGCGAACTTCCACATCGGGATCATCGCCGGAAAATTGAACGGGGTGATGCCGGCGACGACGCCGAGCGGCTGACGCATCGAATAGCTGTCGATGCCGGGACCGGCGTTCTCGGTAAAGCCGCCTTTCATCAGTTCGGGAATGCCGATGGCGTATTCGACAACCTCGACGCCGCGGAAAATATCGCCCTTGGCATCGGGAATGGTCTTGCCGTGCTCGCGCGCGAGCAGCTCGGCCATCGCGTCGTTGTCACGCGCCACCAGTTCGAGAAACTTCATCAGCACGCGGACGCGGCGTTGCGGATTGGTCGCGGCCCAGGCCGGCTGCGCCGCCTTGGCATTCTCCACGGCCTCGCGCACTTCCGCTTTCGACGCCAGCGCCACGGTGGCCTGCACATCGCCGGTCATCGGTTGGTAAACGTCGGCGAACCGCCCGGACCTGCCGCTGACAGTCTTGCCGCCGATAAAGTGTCCGATGGTGCGCATGTTTCCTCCCGGCGGGGTCTGCAAGAGTCCGTCCGTGTATCCTGACCTGTATTTTCAGGTCTTGAAAGAGTTTCCGCGCGCAGCCCATTTGCAAAAAGGCGCACGCTGGAACTGACGGCCTCCCTTCTGCTACGCCTCCGACGAAAGACTCATCATCACCTGCCCGGCTACCTGACCGGCTCAAGAATCGAGACGTAGTTGGCAACAGCCGTGCCGCCCATGTTGAAGATGCCTGCGAGCTTGGCGTCGCTGATCTGCATGTCCTCCGGCGCTTGGCCTACGAGCTGCATCGCGCTCATCACGTGCATGGAGACGCCGGTCGCGCCGATCGGATGGCCCTTGGCCTTGAGGCCGCCGGACGGATTGATCGGCAGCTTGCCGTCCTTAACCGTCCAGCCTTCCTTGATGGCGCGTGCGCCCTGCCCCTTCGGCGCCAGGCCCATGGCTTCGTATTCGATCAGTTCGGCAATGGTGAAGCAATCATGGGTCTCGACGAACGAGAGATCGGACAGCGTCACCCCCGCCGTTGCGAGCGCCCGCTGCCAGGCCACCGTGCAGCCCTCGAAATCGAGGATGTTGCGTTTCGACATCGGCAGGAAATCCTGCGCGTGGCCGGTTGCGCGGATGTTGACCGCCTTTTGCGCGGCTTTCGCCGCGTCTGCATCCATCAGCACCAACGCGGCGGCCCCATCCGACACCGGCGAACAGTCGGTGCGCTTCAGCGGCCCGGCGACGAACGGATTCTTCTCGCTCTCGGAGCGGCAGAAATCGTAGCCGAAATCCTTGCGTATCTGCGCGTAAGGGTTGGCGACGCCATTTTTGTGATTCTTCGCCGCGATCATCGCCAAGGCGTCCGACTGATCGCCGTATCTCTGGAAATAGGCCTGCGCGATCAGGCCGAACACGCCGGCGAAGCCGCCAGGAGTATCGCCGTCCTCGGGCAGGTAGGAGGCGCGCAGCAGGTTGCGGCCGATCTCAGGACCGGGCGTGCGCGTCATCTGCTCGACGCCGACGACCAGCACGATCCTGGCCGCATCCGACGCAATGGCGCGGATACCTTGATGCACAGCCGCCGAGCCGGTGGCGCAGGCATTCTCCACCCGTATCGCCGGCTTGAAGCGAAGTTCCGGATCGGCTTGCAAGACAAGGGAGGCGGTAAAATCCTGAGCCGAGAAGCCGGCATTGAAATGCCCGAGCACGATCTCGTCGACGTCGCGAGCGGCGATATTGGCGTCGGCCAGCGCGTCGCCCGCCACCTTCACCACAAGGCTTTCAACGGTCTCAGCGTCGAGTTTGCCAAACGGCGTATGCGCCCATCCGACAATGCTGGCGGTCATGGTCGTGCTCCCATGCGGCCCTGCGGCCCTTTACACGTCCATATATAGTCTCGCGGAAACACCGGGTTCAGGGGGACCGCGGAATTTTCATCCCCCGCAAGCGGGGTTACACAGGAAACGGCGCGGACGCCACCGTCGGCCAAAGCCACGCCGTCCATCATGAAGCCCGCCGCGATCCGCGATTCACGGGCATTCCCGACCGGACTGGATCAGGATCAACGTGACGACTTGGAACGTTTTTTTGCGATGCCGGTCTTTACAACCGCCGATCCGGCCTTCGCTTTGCTTGCAGCAGGACCCACCGCCTTGTGGCCGTTGAGCTTGCGGCCGCGTGCGGCTCCGGCCCGTTTTTCCGCCCTCGCCCTGAGGCGCTTCTTTTCCTCGCGCGCCGCGGCCCGCAATTTCCTGCGCTTCTTTTCGCAGGCGTCGCACTTGCACCCGATCGGCTTCAGGTACTCCTTGAAATAGTCGGTGCCGTAGTCGTAGTTGATCTCCTCGCCGGGCGCGATGTCCTTGATGGCGCGGATATCGACGCGCCGCTTGATCTTGCTGACATCAGATTCCGCATTCGGTTTGCAGGAGTGGTTGATGTAGCGCGCGATGTTCTTGCGCACCGAGCCGTCGATGGTCCATCTGTTCGTGATCTGGAAGAGATATTTGTTCTCGACCGCGTCGTCCTTCTCCTTGTTGCAGTCGAGCAGCGGGCCGAAATACCGGATGATCTTCGTGCCCTTCTTGATAGGCTTGGTGGCGAAGAGGCCGAGCCCGGTGCGGGAGCGGCCGATTCGATAAGGCTTGTTCGAAGAAATCTCGGGCATGGTCGGCTGGAACTAATGCTCAATAGTAGCTGGGGGGAATCGCAGACAGGCTGTCTGCCATGATTCCGCAGGCGATGTCAGGGGTTTCGCCCCCTCCCATCGAACCTTCCAACATATTTGCGTGAAGTTGCGCGGGCCTGACAGGCTGCTAGCATTGCTCCGGCGCCACTCATTTATCTCGGTTATCGCGCCGCAACACGTCGCTGAAACCGCTTTAAAAGGGCGCTTGCGACGGGAGGCCGCACTCTCATTTCCACGCTCATTGTCCACGCTGCCTCATCGCGCGATCCATCATCACACGCCGGGCGGGTTTATCTTCGCTCCGGTTTCTGCGATAAGGAATTCGCGCTAGACGCGTGAGCGGAAATTTGAACCAGGAAAAGGATGAAGCATTGCTGAAGGCGGAATTCTCACGGATCAATCAAACGAAGGCAGTCTTTGATGACATCTACATCCAGGACGATCCCAGATCGTACTTCTCGGTCCTCGGCGATCTCGATTATATGATCACGGATGTAGCCGAGCCCGTCATCCGCCAGATTTTGTCCGCCAAGGCTTCTGCCACCAATACCAAACCCGTCGTCCTCGACGTCGGCTGCTCGTACGGCATCAACGCCGCCGTGCATCGGTTTCCGCTGACATTCGGGGGCTTGCGCCATCGCTATGCCCGGCGCGAAATAAAGGCGATCAGCTCCGAAGAGTTGATGCGGTTCGATCACAATTTCTATGCGAGCTGGCCCGACCACGGCCTCGCCCGCTTTATCGGCCTCGATGTTTCGGCGCCGGCCGTTCGCTACGCGACGCGCGTCGGGCTTCTCGATCAGGGCCTCGTCGCCGATCTCGAGAAAGAGGCGCTTTCGGCGGAGAACGCGCGCATCGTCCGGCCTGTCGATGTCATCATGTCGACGGGCTGCATCGGTTATGTAACGGACAAAACATTCAGCAAGCTTCTCGACGCAACAGAGAAGAAACCGTGGGTCATTTCCTTCGTGTTGCGAATGTTTCCTTACGACGCGCTCGCGAAAACGTTCGCGCAGCGCGGTCTGGTCACGGAACGGCTGAGCGGCGTGACCTTTGTTCAGCGCCGTTTTCGCGACGCTGAGGAGTTTGAGAACAGCCTGGCAACCCTCGCAGCCGCACAAATCGACCCTTCCGGCCTCGAGTCCGAAGGATTGCTTCATGCCGATCTGATCCTCTCGCGGCCGGAAGACGATGTCCGTGCCGCACCGCTTGAAGACATCGTAACGGTTGCCAGCGGACGGGGCCGACCGATCGCGCCGCGCTATGTTCACGTCGAAAGCAACAACGGTCCGCGGGTGACGCTGGAGCCGTGAGTCATGCCTCTTCCGGCACGACATTGCGAACAGACAGCGGGGGCGTGATAAACGGTTAGAATCGAATCCGAATGCGATTCCGTTCGGCGCACAAAGCCAGCTTGATTGTTTCCGTTTGGAGGTCGATTCCTGAAATGACAAGCATGCGCCCCTGTTTCGCCGCCAGCCTATGTCTTTTCGCCGCTGTGGCCTTCGTCCCCTCGACGGCCCGAGCCGACCGCTGCGACGATCTCGCCGCCCAGCTCAAGGGCCAGATCGACGGCCTGCATGTCGGCAAAACCGCCGCCAATGCGATCTTTCTGTCGCATCCTGCGGCCAAACAATTGATCCTCGGCTGTCCGAACCGAAAGTTCACCAACGAACTGATCGCGGGCGCGGACAGCCGCAAGCCGAAGCCGGAGTTTTACGATCTGGTGGCACAAGCCTCCGCCATCATTTTCACGATCCCGAAGGCGGACACGCTGAAAGGCGTCACCCGCTGCATCAAGCGCATGGGCCTGTTGCACGGCGACGACGTCCGGACGCGCTATCGGCGGCTGAACATGCGTTGCACCCGGACCAGGACAAGCGCCGCCATCGCCGTGTCACGCGGCAACGACGAGTAACGAAACTCCGGTTCCGGGCCGCACTGGAACTGTGCTTGTCAGATTCGGTGTCGGCTCCCGCCGCAGGCTGGTAGACTGATCGCGCTGGGACGGAGAGACAAATGCCCGACGTGAAAACCTATACCGGCGGCTGCCATTGCGGTCAGGTGCGCTTCGAGTGCACGACGGATCTCGCGATGGTGAGCGCGTGCAACTGCTCGATCTGTACCAAGAAAGGTCTGCACTTCACGTTTCTGCCGCCACAGAGCTTTCAGCTCCGGGCCGGCGAAGACAATCTCAAGGAATACCTGTTCAACAAGCGTGCCATCCGGCACCAGCTCTGCGTCGACTGTGGTGTCGATGTGTTCGCGCGCGGCAAGAAGCCGGATGGGACCGAAGTGGTCGCTGTCAATGTGAGCTGCATCGACGGCGTCGAATTGTCCAAGTTCGCATTGACACCGGTCGACGGACGGAGTTTCTAAAGATCGAGCGCCTTGTAACGGCGGAAGATGCCGTCCTCATTAAAGGCAATCCGACGGTCGCTCGCGAGATAGGCTTTGATATGTGGCCTGCGCGAAACGCGATCATGCAAGTCAACGAGCTTGGGGATGTCTCTCTCGAAGTGGTTCATCCGCTTCGGAAAGGCATGGCGCAGGCCCGCGACGATCTGGAACAACGAAAGATCGACGTAGGTCAGCCTGCGGCCGACAACAAAGCTGCCGCCGCGATCCGCAAGTAGCCGCTCGAAGTATCCGAGATATTTCGGCACACGCTCTTTCCAGAATTCATCGGTCCTGCGTTTTGCGGGCGCGCGCTGGTGCTCATAATACAACGTCGGTCCCAGCGGATGATGGGTGTCGTGAATTTCCACCACCAGGTCCATGATGGTGAGCTGCAACTGATGGGTCCAAAGCCGGCCGGCGTCGGCTTTCGGCGCGAGACCATGACGTGAGCCAAGATAAAGCAGGATGTTGGCGGTCTGGCCGATCACCCGCTTGCCGGCTTTCAGGAATGGCGGCGCGAAGGGCGGCGCGCCGCTTTCCACATCCATCATGCGCGTCATCGCAGACATGCCGCGGTCCGTCCGCGCGACATCAGTGTAATCGACACCAGCCTCCTCGAGCGCGAGCCGGACATATTCTCCGCGACCTTGGATGCCGGGCCAGTAGTAGAACTCGTACGTCATGGCATCCTTTTCCGTCGCCCCGCGCATCGCGGGCGGGCGCGACCCTCACTGCGCCAGCCGCTAGCGGGACGGAAGCCGTCGCGCCACGACGCGGTGGCCGATCACGGCAAGACAGCCTGTGTCAATTGACAGCGAAGCAATAAAAAAGCCCGTCGCCGCCGGTGCTTTTGAGATCGTTCTGGCTGCAGCCGCCGTCGGGTCCGCGCGAGGGATGCGCCGCGTTCCAGGATTTGACATTTGGATTGGTGGCGGGGCCATTGATGTCGGAGTGCCCCAGCATGGCGGCGCCCTGCATGCTGCTCGTCCAGTTCTTGCAAGTCCGGTCGTCGGTGCCGGAAAAGGCCGTTCCGTCAGGCTGCGAACCCGTCAGCATGTCGTGACGATTGGGTTTGTCGCCGTAGCCGTTGACGACCTCCCCCTTTTCGGTCAGTGCGGTCTCCTTGTTGATGTTGTTGGTGCCATGCAGCGTAGCAACGTCCTTTGCAATCACGACGCCCTTGGCATTCTGCCACGGTCCCTTGCCGATGCGATCGCGCGCGTTGACGGCCGGTTTGCCGTCGGCCGCCTGGGTCGACAGATAGGCGTGCCATGTCTTCGCGCCTGCGCCCGCAGCCTGCGCCAGCGTCTGGCAATGATTGTCCGCGCCGGCCAGTCCGCCGAGATTGCCGCCGTTGCCGATTCCGACGCTGGTCACGAAGAAGCTCATGTTGGCCGTCTGCGCACCGGCCGGCTGGACCGCCGCCGTCGTCATCAGCATAGCGGTGGCCAGGCCAAGACAAATTCGCGGAAGGATTCTGTCTGTTGCAATCATTGCCTTCTCCGATCGATTTATGGCGTCTGCGCGCTGCGGATAATCCCGCGATAACGCGCAGTCAGGCCCTTCGTTCAACGCAAAAAAGGCGCCACGAAGTTGTCGTGGCGCCTTTTCTTGAAAAGTTACGGCCGCGGATCAGGTCTGCTGGATCGCCGAGAGCTCCCATTTTCCGCCGTTACGGCGTGCGAACGTCCAGACGTCGGTCACCTCCTGCGGCTGATCGCTGCCTTCGACCACGCGGCCGCCGGCGCGCTCGATAGTCTTGTCGACCAGCGAATAACGCAACGCCACCGTGGCGTAGTCGGTATTGCCCTCGCGCCAGGCTTCCGCGAGGTCGCCCTGCAGGAGCTTGACATTGGACACCTTGTTGACGACGCCGCGGGCGTCGTTGGCCCTAAGATCTTCGGTGAAGTACGACACCATTTCCGGGGTCGCCAGCGTGTGCAGGGTGTTGACATCCTCGTTCGACCACGCGGTCTGGATTTCTCCGAGCAGACGCTCGAAGGCCTCATAGTCCGGCGGCGTAATTTCCAATGGCGCGGCGGATGCCACTGAGCCGAAACCCAGGCCACTGCGTGGATTCGCCTGAGCCCCGGGAACGGGGGCCGGCGCCGATCCCGCATAGGCGGGCGCGTTGCGCCGCTGCCACCACGACATCGCAAAGCGGACGACGAGGACGATCAGGCCGATCTGAAGCAACAGCCCGATGATGGACGACAGCCCTCCGAGACCGCCGAACAAGCCACCGCCGAACAGCATGCCGAGCAGGCCCGCGCCCAGGAAGCCGGCTGCAAGGCCACCGAGCATGCCCATGCCCGGCCGATTGAAACCGCCGGTTGCCGCAGTGCCTGCGCCCGGACGGCCGGGTGTCATGGTGCGATCGAACGGACGCGCCGCGTTCGGCGCGGTATTGGTAACCGGCGGCGCGGAGAATGTCCGCGATCCCCGCGAGCCGTAGCTCTTCCCTCCACCGATGCGAGCGTCCGCCGCGGACACGGCAAACATCAACGGAAGCGCCAGCGACAGGACGATGGCAAAAGCCTTCATCACGCCAGATGCCCGCTTGGTCAAATTCATATGGTTGTTCCTCTAAGTCCCCGGCAGGGGGAAGCGTCTGTAACATGGGTAGCCCGGAGGAAAAAAGGAAGGCTTACCGTTTGGCGGCGCTTGCGGCCCACGGTCGCGGAGCCATGCACGGCGAATGCCGTTCGCCGGTCACGCCGGCGCCAGGTCCAGAAAGTGCCGCCCTGCCCGGTCTTCGATTTCAACGATCCAGGCGTCCGGATCGAACCGGACTTCCTTTGCGAGACGCTCTTCCACCGCCTGCTCGGCAACCGGCTCGCTCGACGACGGGACAAAAACCCGCTCGATGGGCCGGCTATCGTCATACACGGCCTGCGGCGCCGGGGCGTACAACATCGCATTGCCGTTCATCAGCGCGATCTTGACGAACACGGCGCCGGCCTCCTCGGCGCCGCGCCGGCGCACCGCGCCGAAGATGCCCTCGCTCTGGCAGCGGCGCAGATAAGCGGAGACCCATATGCTCGATTTCAAACGCATGAGGATGACGATAGGCCGTTCGCGAAAGCAGCGCTAGGCGTGTACTCATAAGCTCGAGCAGCTCTGGGCCTCATTTCGCTATCGCACTCGACCTCTCCGCCAACGTTGCATCAAGTTCTGGCAGCAGAACGATGCCGTCCTGATGCGATGCTCGAGTTTGTCGCCGTAATAGACTGAGCATTCGCCTTCCAAAGGTAAGCAATCGTCTCGATACTGTTGTGGTAATGGACCTTTGCCTTAGCGCCCGGAGGCATCGGCAGCACATTCAAACAGACCTGTTTGCTCCGACAGCCTCCTTCGATGCGCCGGCTCCGTAAGTAAAGCCCTGCTTGCCGACATAGGTCTTGCCGGGCTCAATCACTCTCACCGCATCTGACAATCCTGACATTTGCAATCTCCCAACGAGCCAATCGACCGGATGTATTTATCACAAAATCCGAAACCATTCGCACACGCCGATGAAGCAGCCGGAAGCGTTTGCGAGCCGATCAAATGACCCCTTGGGACCGAGTTGTGTTGAAAAAGTCGAAAATGTCGCGTGGTCAGAACTCGCGCAAAAGCGGGCCGATCGCTAACCAAAAGCGGACACACAGATCATTCGAGCATTTCATGCACGCTTGTCAAAAAACGCAATGGCGACAGCGTCTGTGACGGTCGTCATGGAGCGCTCCGGACCGCAAGGACATGCTGCACCTCGGTTGCGGGATAATCCCGCGCCTAAAAGAGGTGAAACTGAAATGATACATGATACGAACGATAATGCAGCGATACGCGAGCTCTCCATCGAGGAACTCGACTCCGTGGCCGGAGCCAAGTTTAGCTGGGGCGATTTGGTCGGCGCGATGGCGGCGGGAGCCGCGACCGGCGCTGCCGGCGGTGCGGCGGCCACGGGTGGCCCCGGCGCGGTACCCGGAGCCATTGGCGGCGGTCTTCTTGGCGGCATCGGATACTGCATCAAATCGATCTTTTAAGTGTGCTGACTGTCCGAAGCGGAACTCCTGGATCTCGCGGTTCAGGAGTCCCCCGCTTTGGCGGCGAATTGAGTTCACCTAGCGCAAGCCAATGAACGGAGATTACAATGCAAGAACCTCAAGAGTTGACCGATAACGAACTGGATTCCGTATCCGGGGGAAATCGCAGTGATGCCCCGACAGGCGCTTCGGATGCTGCTTCCGATTTCCTGAAGTGGCTTCTGGACCGCCTTCATGTGCCTGCCAAGTCGGGCGGCCCTATTCTGTAGGCCAGTCCTGCTTCGTAACCATGAATGCAATATTCGATGCGAGGTCCTTAAAATAAGGACCTCGCATTTTTATTCATCGTCTGCGATCCGCTTCTCGTCTGCCGTCGGATTGGGCTTGTCAGTGATCACTTGCGGACAACGGAGACAGGCGTTCCGGCCTTCCTGACGAAACCAGCGGCAGGTCGGACGGATCTGGCAAGGTGGCAGGGCGTTGACGACGGACGCCAAACCTTCGACGATTCTTTGGGCGAGCGTGCATGCATTGCCCTCGAAGTGTTTGCACCCGGTCATCGCGCAAGGCGCCGCTATACGAAAGATTTCGGTCGGTTTCGCCGCCCCTGAGAGGGCCAATAGCTCCTCAGAGACTGCCTGCGTCTCGGTCAGGTAACCTATGCGGGGTGCGTCTGCAGTGCCGGTGCGCACACCGTAGACCCGTGCATCTTTGGCGCCCGCCTGAGCACTCGGACAATCGAGGGTTTCCAAGGTCAGGCGGGCCCCTCCTTTTGGTGGAGCGGACGACATCAGGCGGCTTTGATCGACGTGAGGAACGGCGACTTGACAGGTGGGGCAATGACGCCGGTCGTGGCCCCGCCGATGATCGTGCCCAGACCGCCAACGCCCCGCGGCGATCCCGCTACGTTGACGAGACCGCCAACTACCGCCTCGAGCTGATCGGGCGTCAAGGCAATGGGTGCTTCGAGGGCAGGATCGAACGGGTCTTTTGGCCGTCTGGTAGTCATATCGGATAGCGAAAATTTAGGCATAGACATCTCCTTGTGAACTAACCGGCTCTTCAGTCGGCGCGGTCATATTGGAGTGCATTCTTGGGCTAGTCCGTGATGGTGGTCATAGACGAGGTCGTCGTGGCGGCAGGCTTCATTGTCCGGAGTCAATGTCCGGTTGGGGTCATTTGCGGACGCTCTCAGGACCAGTCAGGCCGTGCCTGCTCTAACCCTTTGAAGCGGACAATCTTGGATTATTGGTAGACGTCCTAGTTCGCCTCCGATCCGCACCATTTGTCTCCTTCCGACAGCTCTGCTAAAGCGCGGCATCATCCCTGAAAACCTCAAGGGTCGTCGATGATTCCCCGTTACACTCGCCCGGAAATGGCTTCGATCTGGGAGCCGCAGACCCGTTTCAAGATCTGGTTCGAGATCGAGGCTCACGCGGCGGACGCCCAGGCCGAACTCGGCGTGATCCCGAAGGAGGCGGCGAAGACCATCTGGGCCAAGGCGAGAGACGCCACCTTTAATGTCGAGCGCATCGACGCGATCGAACGAGAGACCAAGCACGACGTCATCGCCTTCCTCACTCACTTGGCCGAGATCGTCGGACCCGAGGCGCGCTTCGTGCATCAGGGCATGACCTCCTCCGACGTGCTCGACACCTGCCTCAACGTGCAGCTCACTCGCGCCGCCGACATCCTGATCACCGATATCGACAAGCTGCTCGCCGCGCTGAAGACCCGTGCTTTCGAGCACAAGATGACGCCGACCATCGGCCGCTCGCACGGCATCCATGCCGAGCCCGTGACCTTCGGTCTCAAGCTCGCTTATGCCTATGCGGAGTTCACGCGCGCCAGGGAACGCCTGACCGCCGCCCGCAAGGAGGTCGCGACCTGCGCGATCTCGGGCGCGGTCGGCACCTTCGCGCAGATCGACCCGCGCGTTGAAGAGCACGTCGCCCAGGCGATGGGATTGAGCCCGGAACCGGTCTCGACGCAGGTGATTCCGCGCGACCGCCACGCGATGTTCTTCGCGACACTCGGCGTCATCGCGTCGTCGATGGAGCGGCTCGCCACAGAAATCCGCCATCTGCAACGCACCGAGGTGCTGGAAGCCGAGGAGTTTTTCTCCGAGGGACAGAAGGGCTCGTCGGCGATGCCGCACAAGCGCAATCCGGTGCTGACCGAGAATATCACCGGGCTCGCCCGCATGGTGCGTGCCTACGTGACGCCGGCGCTGGAGAACGTGGCGCTCTGGCACGAGCGCGACATCTCGCACTCCTCGGCTGAGCGCATGATCGGCCCGGACGCCACGGTCACGCTCGACTTCGCGCTCAACCGGCTCGCAGGCGTGGTCGACAAGCTGCTGGTCTATCCCGCCAACATGCAGAAGAACCTCGATCGCCTCGGCGGGCTGGTGCATTCGCAGCGCGTGCTGATCGCGCTGACGCAGAAAGGCGCGAGCCGTGAGGACGCCTACAGACTGGTCCAACGCAACGCCATGCCGGTATGGCGCGGCGAAGGGGATTTCCAGACGCTTCTGAAGAACGACGCCGACGTGAAGAAGTATCTCACCGACGCGGAGATCGCCGAGCAGTTCGACCTCGGCTATCACTTCAAGCACGTCGACACGATCTTCAGGCGCGTGTTCGGCGAAGCGTGAGTCTGATAGCGGCGGAGACTTTTGGACAAAGGCCCAATACGAAAACCGTCATGCCCACGCTCGTCGCGGGCATTCACGTCTTGAATCCGTGCGTCGCGCCAAAGACGTGGATGGCCGGGACAAGCCCGGCCATGACGACGGATGGGTTAGGGCCAGTCGCCGTCGACGTTATTCGGCTCCGCCTGTCATCATCCGCGCCACCACGCGATCGCGCTTGATGAACCGGTGGTAGAGCGCGGCGAGGAAATGCAACACGACCAGCCCGATCAGCACGTAAGCCAGCCAGATGTGCCAGTGCTCGAAGAAGCGGGCGTTGTCGCGGTTCTCCGATGTGAACTGCGGCACCCGGAACAGCCCGAACCAGTCGGCATAATCCGGTTTGTGGGCGCCGGAATGAGCCCAGCCGAGCAACGCGACGACGATCGTGATCGCATAGAGCGCCCAATGGTTGACGTGCGCCATCGCCCGCTCCCATGCCGGCGTGCCATCCGGCAGCGCCGGCACCGGATTGGCGCCGCGCCAGATCAGGCGGAGCACCATCAAGAGCAGGATGACATAGCCGATGTCGGCATGGATCGAGCGATGGAAGAGCTTGGCCTCCTTCGGCAGGAAGTGGTTGAACCATAATCCATAGGCCAGCATGGCGATGATCGCGATACCGAGGATCCCATGGAAAACGCGGGACAGGGTGCCCCAGGCGGTGGTTGAATTCCGAAGCATGACCGGCTCTTGCCCTCAGAACGGGGGTTACACGTACCCACCAGTTACATTTACGCGCCAGAAGCCACGGCTGGCAGGTTTCAACAAGTCCCGCCGACGCCTCCGGAGATTGTAGTCTTTCTAATTCTGCTCCCGGACGCAGCGGGACGGATTGCAGTCGCGAGTTCCGGATCGCTAACGCCGCGTTAACCCTGACAACCGTAGGGTTTATCGATACCGAACTATAGCCGGTCGACCGCGGAACCATTATGGCGTTGGCGCAAAAAATCTCAAACCTTCCAGTCGAGCGCCGGCGATTCCAGCGGGTCGGGGTGCACCTGCTGGGTCGCTATATGCTGCCGGACCGGCGCGAATACCCTTGCCAGGTCATCAATATGTCTCCTGGCGGGCTGGCCATGCTGGCGCCCGGCATCGGCAACGTCGGCGACCGGATCGTTGCCTATCTCGACCACATCGGCCGCGTCGAGGGTAAAATCACCCGGATTATCGACAGCGGCTTCGCCATGAGCGTCAGCGCGACGCCGCGCAAGCGCGACAAGCTGGCGGCGCAACTCACTTGGCTCGCCAATCGCGATATTCTCAATCTTCCCGAAGACCGCCGCCACGAACGCATCGTGCCGCGCAACCCGACCGCGATCCTCACATTGGAGGACGGCACCCGGATGACGTGCCGGATCATCGATCTATCCATGTCGGGCGCCGCTATCTCCGCGGAAAGACGTCCGCCGCTGCAGTCCCGGGTTGCGCTCGGCAAGGTGCTTGCCCGCGTCGTCCGAAATCTCGAAGAAGGCTTCGCGCTCGAGTTCGTTCACGAGCAGCATCCCGAGACTCTCGAAGATAACGTCACCGCCCGGTAAACGGCGGCCCTCGCAAACTCCCGCCTGCGCCAGTCCTTCCGGCGGCCGCCGCCGAGCCGGGGCTTGCGCTTGCACCGCGATTTTTCGGTTAACGCCAGGCGCGTTCAACCGCAGAAACTCCGATTCCAGCGGGCTTCAAATGCTAATATCTAAAATTTGAATCAAAGGAAGTCCGTTAAAATTTTAATCGAATTCGATTCAAGTACAGGTTCAATTTTCGGCGAACTTTACTTGCATTTGACGCAAATACACTTCGACTACTTAGCGGCGATGCAAATCCTTTGTGCGAAATGTGGTCCCAACAAGAAACGGGGGCCACAATGGTCAACAGGGGACAGGGAATTGGACTGGCAGTTGCTGCCGCCATCCTGTGGGGGCTAGCGACACCGGCGGCGGCCGGAGAAGCCCAGCAGCAGCTCTATGCAAGTCTCGGCGACATCACGCGGGCGCCGATCGGCTGGGTCGAATTCTGCAACGACAGTCCGAAGGAATGCGGCGGTGGCGCAACACAACCGCGGGACATCGTGATGACGCCTGACACCTGGCGCGATCTGCTGAAGGTCAACCGCTGGGTCAACGAAACCATCAAGCCGATGACGGACAAGGAGCACTGGGGCGTCGTCGAAAAGTGGTCGCTGCCGACAGACGGCTACGGCGATTGCGAGGATTACGTCCTGCTGAAGCGCAAGATGCTGATCGACGCGGGCTGGCCACGCGAGGCGTTGCTGGTCACGGTGGTCCGCGACAAGCAGGGTGACGGTCATGCCGTCCTGACCGTCAAGACCGACAAAGGCGAGTTCATTCTGGACAATCAGAACGAGGACGTCGTCGCCTGGACCCAGACCGGCTACCGCTTCATGAAACGGCAGTCCCAGAGCGACCCAAATGTGTGGGTTGCGCTCGACGACAACCACCCGGCTGTTGCGACGGCCAGCTCTCGATAACCAGGAGAATACGAGACCCGCGACCGGTCATACCCCTCCCCGTCCCAGACCGGTTCGCGCGCGGCCAGCCTTCCCCCAAGAGGCTGGCCGCACCCTTTTGTGGTTGCGTTTTGAAGGAAACGCGATGATCGGTCGGGCATAGGGCGCAACTGCCGGTCGCACCTTCGGGACATGGCCAACAACAATGGCCAACAACAATAGTCGTGGCATGAGGCGCGCAGCTTGTGGCAAAGAATTAGAATAAAAACGTGACAGACTATGGTAGTCAGCAGCCGGACGCCCGACCCCGCGCAGGATGGATATCAGATGAGCGATGATGAGAAGACGGCCGATACGGAAGATAAGACGATTGTCGAACAAGGCCCTTCCATCGGCGAATACCGCCGGGAGTCCATTCCGGAATATATCGTCGATTCGAACGGAGATCGGTTTGAATTTGATCGCATAGCTCTCGAGGGCGGCGATGGCGGCCTCGAACCGTCGCAGCTCGAAAAGAATGAATGTCTCATTTCGCCCGGTTTGATCTATCGGAAGTCAGGGGGCGGTCAAGCTTCGAACTGACGTCGTTCGATTGCGCTTCACAGACTCAACGAGCAGCCGGCAAGGTTTGACGCAGACCAGCCGGAAACTCGCGCGATCCGCGTTCGCTGAGCGTGACATGCTGCAGCGAACGAGGATGGACAGCCGTCTCAGCCTCTCAGACCGAGCAATTCGACGTCGAAGATCAGTGTGGCATTAGGCGGAATGACGCCGCCGGCGCCGCGCATGCCGTAACCGAGTTCAGGCGGAATAATGAGCGTGCGTTTGCCGCCGACCTTCATGGTCGCGATGCCTTCATCCCAGCCTGCGATCACTCGGCGCTTGCCGATCGGAAACTCGAAGGGCTCGTTGCGGTCGACCGAACTGTCGAACTTATTGCCCTTCTCCCCGTTCACATAGAGCCAGCCGGTATAATGCATGATGCAGATCTGGCCCGGCTTCGGCGACGGACCCTCCCCCACCTTGGTATCCGTGATCTGCAAACCCGATGCTGTGGTCATGGTTTTCTCCGCGGTCTGGGCCTGTGCTGCGACCGGAGCATGTATCAGGACGATGCCGCCCGACGCAATCGCAAGCGCAAACGTCAAAACGCCAGCACATCGAAACGTCCGCATCGCCGCATTCTCCAGCCTGCATCCGGCGCACTTGTCTAACCCAAGCACCGGATGCGGCCAAGGCTTTCTGCGGAGGCTTCTGCGGAAATAACCATGCCCGGCGCGCGATCTGGCGCGCGCCAGCTCAATCCCAATCGTTGAGACGTCGCGATCAGCCGCAGACTTCGACCCGGCGCCAGCGCCATCCATGGCGGGTGTGGACCCGGCGGCGGGTCAGATAGCAACCGTCATCATAGTAGCTGCTGTAACCGTAGGGATAGCCGTAATAGCCATACGGATAACCCCAGCCATAATAGGCATAGGGCGCCGCAAAACCGAGCCCGAGACCCCAGCCCAAGCCGCGGCCATAAAATCCGTGGTGACCAAAACCGCCACCATGGAAGCCACCATGAAAACCGCCGCCGTGAAAGCCACCGCCATGAAAACCGCCAAATCCGCCACGCGCGGAGGCGGCCGTGGGCGCGACGAGTCCTAATGCGAGAGCCGCCAGCAATGCGATCATCGTTTTGCGCAACATCATCAAACTCCGTCCAGCTTCCCTTTTCGTCCTACCGATGACATACGCCGCCTGCGCCTGATTGTTTCTGCCGATGACACTCGTTTGCTGGAATTTTGGCTCAATTCTCCGCGATCCGTGCAAGGTTTCGCCGGAATCTCAACCGATCCGCTTCAGGCCCTGTTTGAAACGCAGCCCGTTCGCGGCATAAAATTTCGCGCCCTCTCCCATTACCTCGACCTCCGCCGGCTTCAGCGTGCGGATCGCACGCGCGGGCGCGCCGACGATTAGGGAATATTCCGGGAATTGCTTGCCTTCGGTGATGAGCGCGCCGGCGCCGACAATGCAGTGACGACCGACCCGAGCGCCGTTCATGACGATCGAGCCCATGCCGATCAGCGCGCCATCTGCGATGGTGCAGCCGTGCAGGATAACGTTATGGCCGATCGTACAGTTGGCGCCGATCGTCAGCGGAAAACCTTCATCGGTATGGCAGGTACTGCTGTCCTGGACGTTGGACCCCTCGCCGACCTCGATCCACTCGTTGTCACCGCGCAGCACCGCTCCGAACCAG
>NZ_MKRN01000002.1:34245-40687 GCF_001896955.1 Nitrobacter sp. 62-13
CGGAAGATCGGGCGACTGCCCGTCGAGTTCGTAAACCGCCATAACGCCTCCTGCTGGAGTGGATGGAGGAAAAGCACGCAGCGGTTCTCCGCCCGCGTCCCGCCAGCGGCGATCATGCCACGGCGCAATTCAGGCGAGCAACCCGACGGCCTGCAGTGTCATGACCACGCAAGTGCCAGACATCAGGCTCCAGAAGCCTGCGATCACGGTCGCCATCATGACGAATTCAAAGCGCCGCCGTTCGATGCGTCGTCCGCGAAGCGTGTTGCGCATGATGATGAACGGCGCGGCAAAGACCAGGAACGGGACCGCCGCGAAGGCCTTCACCACGACGCCCTGCTGCAACAATCCGAAGCCGGCCGGTTGTTTGATGAATAGCTGATAGCCGCTGGCCAGCGCGCCCGCGATGGCGAACCCGATGCCAAGGGAGAAGAAGGAATTCAACGTATCCGGCGACATCGAAAGGACATCCGCTGCACGACAACGATGTCCTTTGCTTCGCAAAATACCGCTTTCCCCGCCACCTTATCCTTAAGGAAAGGTTAACGGAGCGCCCGCCGCGATGTTGCGCAGGCCACTCGTTCCGGGCCGCCCGCCGCACGAAAATTCCACAATGCGTGTCATAGTCGCGGCTGATTCGTCGTCTCGGAAATAATCTCGCCTGCCGCATGACCCTGCTGTCGTCCGTTCCGCGCCGATCGCGCGAATTCGATAAACTGCGACGGGCTCACCTCGCCCCGCTTCTCGCCTCTGCGCTCATTGCGGCGATCGCGATGACCCTCGTCGCCTGGCTGTTGTGGCCAACCTGGGCGCCCAAAACGTTCGACAATAATGAGCGGCTTCCCGTCAGCATCGGCGAGACGCTGTTCAATATCCCGCCTCACGCCTTCCGCAGGAAGGTCCAGCGTCACTCGGGACCACAAGAAAGCGTCGATCTGAATTTCATCTATCCGTCGCTGGCAACTCCGGGTGCGCCCAGGCGCGTCACCGCCGAGACCATCGATGAGACGCCGCAGCCGATCGATCGCATCTTCCTATCGATCGCGGCACATCACGATACATTGGCACCGGACGTTCGCCTTCGCACGATCTATCCTCGCTATCTCGATGAGGCCCGGACGCAGTCTCAGGACGGGCTGTCGATCAGCGCGTTCCGCGAGCGAACGCCATATGCCGGCGAGGACCTGTTCGTCGCCGAAACGCCGGCGCTGGTAGCGCGCTGCACTCGCGACGCGGCAACGCCAGGCATGTGCCTGAGCGAACGCCGTGTCGGCGGCGCCGACCTGACGTTCCGCTTTCCGCGGCAATGGCTGACGGAGTGGCGCGACGTTGCCGGCGCGATGGAGAGGCTGGCGCAGCAGCTCCACGGATCACACAACTAAAAACTTAGCTTGAAAGGACTTGCCAAGTTCCCGCCTTATGCAAGGATGGAATTCCGAGGTTTGTACCGATTGTAAAATGTGGTGAGCAATATTGGGGACTGCCTTGAACGAGTCGCTGCATCCGCTCACGCCGCATCATTTGCCCCTCTTCATCACCGCGCCCGGTGACATAGACATACTCATGGTCGTCATGGGCATCGTTCTGCTCATGGCCGTTCTGTTCGTCGGCAACATCTATCTGCAGCTCCATTCCCTACCGGAGCGGATGGCTCATAAATCGAAGAAGCTGCAGTTCGAGATCGTGGCTGTGCTCTGCCTGCTCGCGCTCTTTACGCATAATCATTTGTTCTGGATAGCCGGATTGCTTCTGGCTCTGATCGACCTGCCTGATTTCATCGCCCCACTGCGCAGCATCGCGGCCTCCGTTCAGAAAATCGCCGGCATTCCTCCCGACGCCGATCCAACGGAGCCGCCTGAAACGACCGACGCGGCTACGCCTGTATCCGACAAGACCGCGGACGGCGAAGCGAAGGAGCAAGGTCATGCTTGAGCTGCTTCTCTGCTCGATGCTGACGGTGCTTCCCGATTATCTCTACCGCCGCTATGCGCAAGGCAAACGCCTTGGCCGGGAGATCACGCTCTTTTCGGTCTGGTATGAATTGAGATGGGGCATCACCGCGTGCGTGATGCTGACGGTCGCCCTGATCACCGTCATCTTCTATTTCCATCCGTCCACGAACAGCGCGACCTTGTACTTCAGAACCGTTCCGATCGTGCCCGAGACGATCGGGCGCGTCGCCTCGGTTCATGCCGACTTCAGCGCTCCTGTTCAAAAAGGCGAGGTCCTGTTCAGGCTCGACAGTTCAAAACAGGAGGCCGCACTTGAAGCCGCCCGCCGCAAGGTCGCGGAGGTCGATGCGGCACTTGTGGCGGCGCAAGCCGATGTGGCGAAAGCAGACGCGCAGATTCAGGAAGCCAAAAGCGCCTATCGGCAGGCCGCAGAGGAATTAGACGTCAAACGCCAACTGCAGAGGCGCAATCCGGGCATTGTCCCGCAGCGTGACATTGAAAAGCTCGAAGTCGCCGCCGCCGGCCGTCAAGCCTCCGTCGATGCGGCGACCGCCGCACATCAATCCATCATGGCGCGCGTGACGGCTCTGCTGCCCGCGGAGAAGGCCAGCGCGGAAGCAGCGCTCGCCCAAGCGCAAGTGGATATGGACAAGACGTTCATTCGCGCCGGTGTCGCCGGGCGCGTCGAACAATTTTTGCTGCGGCCGGGCGATGTCGTCAATCCGATGATGCGGCCCGCCGGCATCCTGATCCCGGAAGGTGCGGGAAGACAGAGACTGGCGGCAGGATTCGGACAAATCGAAGCACAGGTTATGAAAGTGGGCATGTTGGGCGAGGCGACATGCATCTCAAAGCCATGGACCGTAATCCCGATGGTGGTCACGAGCGTGCAGGATTATATCGCGGCGGGTCAATTCCGTGGCGGCGAACAACTCATCGAGGCCCAGCAAGCCGCGGCGCCGGGCTCCATTCTTGTCCTGATGGAGCCTATCTACAAGGGCGGCCTCGATGGCGTGACGCCAGGCAGCCGTTGTATCGTGAATGCTTATACCGACAACCACGATCTGATCGCCGCCAAGGAGACCGGTTTCCTGAAGGGTCTGTGGCTGCACGCCATCGATGCGGTCGGAATTGTGCATGCGATGCTGCTGCGTATTCAGGCGTTGCTGTTGCCGGTCAAAACGCTGGTGCTGAGCGGCCACTGAGCTTCGCTTCGTTTGAGCATGAATCCGAAAACCGGTTTTCCACTTTTCGGGATCATGCTCTAGCCGGCTGTTGAAAAATCTCTGTCGTCATTCCGGACGCCGCGCAAGCGGCGATCCGGAATCCAGAAATACGAAGAAAATCAGTGTGGCTGGATTCCGGGTTCGCCCGGAAATGACCGTTGGAGACTTTCTCAACAGCCTGCTAGCCGACGTCGGCCAGATCCTCCTCGAGGATCGCCATCTGAAACTGGAAAGAGCGGTCGTCGTCCTCGTCATCGACGAACAGCACGCCGATGAACTCCTCCCCGATATAGACCTCTGCGGAGTCATCCTTCTTCGGGCGCGGTACCACGCGAATCTTCGGATTGCCGAACACGCGCTTGAGATAGGCGTCGAGCTTCCTGACTTCCTGAACGTCCACGGCGGTCTCCGCTGTAATCTGAGGGCTCGCAGGGTTCTAGAGCGAGACGGCTTAGGCCGCCACAGGTTTGTTCGGATTTCAGATGTTCGAAGAAATTTTTGACGATCAAAGTCCCATCGCGTTCAGCATCTGGTTCATCGTGCGGGAGGGTTCCGAGCAGCCGGCCGCGCCGACGATTTTGGCCGGCACGCCCGCGACGGTGACGTTATTCGGCACCGGCTTCACGACGACCGACCCGGCGGCGATGCGCGCGCAATGTCCCACCTCGATGTTGCCGAGAATCTTTGCGCCAGCGCCGATCAACACGCCATGACGAATTTTTGGGTGGCGATCCTCGTTCTCCTTGCCGGTGCCGCCGAGGGTGACGCCATGCAGGATCGAGACATCGTCCTCGATGACGGCGGTCTCGCCGACGACAAACCCGGTGGCGTGGTCGAGGAAAATGCCGCGACCGATCTTGGCGGCGGGGTTGATGTCGACCTGGAACACCGACGAGGAGCGGCTCTGCAGATAATAGGCGAAATCCTTGCGCCCTTTCTGGTTGAGCCAGTGCGCGAGACGGTGAGTCTGGATGGCGTGGAAGCCCTTGAAGTAGAGCAGCGGATCGATAAACCGTGACGTCGCCGGGTCTCGGTCGAACACCGCGACCAGATCGGCGCGAAACGCATTGCCGATATCGGGATCGTCGCGCAGCGCCTCGTCGAACGTCTGGCGGATCAGGTCGCCCGACAGAGCCGAATGGTCGAGCCGTTCGGCGACGCGATGCACCACCGCCGCCTCCAGGCGATCGTGATGCAGAACCGCCGAATAAATGAAGGACGCCAGTTCCGGTTCGCGGCGAACGATGTCCTCCGCCTCATTGCGGATCCGATCCCAGATCGGATCGAGCGTCGCAAGTTTCGAATTCTGCGGATTGACCTGCTGGATCGCCATGGCCGTCTCGTAACCTTGAAATTCCGTCCCGCAGCATAGCATGACGCGACGTCGTTGTCCTCGCCGTTCAGCGGATATTCATCCGGCACGCTTAGGGTTAATCGACCTAAGCAATTGAACGACCGTACCATATCGGCCCGCCGGCGGGGCTCCATGTCACCCCCGACAGTTCGGAATTTTCGTAGTTCAAGCCACTTTCGGACCAATTTACGTCAAACAAGTTATGCATTTGCGCCAGATACTCAACAGGCGGAACGGCGCGCCGCCCACCGGAGCCACGCCCATTTCCACCCGAGTCCTCAACAGGCGCGCCGCGGAGGCACCTTGGGCCTGGATCGCGGCTATCGTCATTCCCGTCCTCCTGCTCGCCCCCGCGATCTGGAACGGCTATCCGCTGCTCGAATACGACACCGGCGGCTATCTGGCGCGATGGTACGAGGGCTATCTCGAGCCGAGCCGCTCGACCGTGTACGGCATCTATCTTCACTTGGGAAAAGACTCGTTTTTCTGGCTCAATCTGGGATGTCAGGCGCTGCTGACGCTGTGGATTCTGCACCTGACGCTGCGCGTGCTCGGCATGGCGCAGCCGCGGCGGCTTCTCGGCATCGCCGTCATCCTGATCCTCGGCACCGCGCTGCCGTGGCTCGCCAGCATGCTGCTGACCGACATTTTCGCGGGACTGGCAGTGCTCGCGCTGTTTATTCTCGTCATGCACAACGGCAAGCTTTCGACGATCGAAAAAGTCTCGCTGTTTCTTTACACGTCATTCGCGGCTGCGACCCACACAGCGACGTTCGGCGTGCTGTTCGGCCTGTGCTGCGCGGGGTGGATCGTCAAGCCGTTTTTCGGCCGAAGACTTCCGATCGCCGGACTGGTTCAGGGCTGCCTGACGCTCGTCGCCGGCGCGCTCATGCTGCTGGCTGCGAATTACGCGCTGTCGGGCCGGCTTGCGTGGACGCCGGGCGGCGCCGGCGTGTCGTTCGGGCGCATGATGCAGGACGGCATCGTGGCGCGCTATCTCAACGACCACTGCGACAAGATCAAGCTGAAGCTCTGCCCCTATCGCAACCAACTGCCGGCGACGGCCGACGACTTCCTCTGGGGCAACGACAGCATATTCAATAAGCTCGGCCGCTTCGATGGCATGAACGACGAGATGGAGTTCATCGCCACGGAAGCATTGGCCGCCTATCCGCTATGGCAGACCGAAGCCGCGGTCGAAGCCACCGCGGAGCAACTCGTGCAGGTCGGCACCGGCGAAGGCAGCGGCGGCTGGATTCCGCATACCTATGGCATCATCGAGCGCTATCTGCCCGAACAGGTGAAGGCCATGCGCGCCGCGCGGCAGCAGCACTGGAGCATCAAGTTCGCCGCGATCAACTGGGTTCACATCCCGGTCGCGCTCGCCTCGATGCTGTTGCTCGCCGGGATCGCCTTGGCGGCTCTGTGGCGACGGCGCATTGACGACCTCGAACTGCTTGCCATAACGGCCTGCATCGCGCTGCTGGGCAACGCCTTCATCTGTGGCGTGATATCGGGCCCGCACAACCGTTACGGTGCGCGCATGGTCTGGATCGCGACATTCGTGGTGCTGATCGCAGCGGCGCGATCCCTCGCCGCCCGCTATGGATCGCCCTCACGGCCGGCGTGACAGAAATTTCAGCACGCCTTCCTTGTAGACCTTGTCACCGACCGCGCGCATGTGATCGCGATTGGGAATGTCGAGCACTTCGGCGCCCGCTATGATATTCGCGAGCGCCTGCGCCGATCCTGCGATCTCGTCCCTGGTGCCGACGGCAACCAGCGTCGGCACCAGGATGCTGGCGACTTCGGCTTGCGTCATCAGCCGCCGCGATCCGCGCAAACACGCCGCCAGCGCCCGACGATCGGAGCGGGTCTGATCGGCGAACACGCGGAACGTGCGGCCGAAC
>NZ_MKRN01000003.1:0-17619 GCF_001896955.1 Nitrobacter sp. 62-13
AGCGTCAGTTCGGTGAGGAAACGCTCCCGCGACGGATAGCCTGCCGCGATCTGCTCGAGCTGGATCAAGTCGGCGCGGCGGGTCATCGCGTCTTCATGGATGCGATCGAGCTGAGGCTCGTACCAGAGCCGGGCCGCCTCAAGTTCAGCAGGCCAGCCCGCCGCACCGGATCGGATGTGCTGGACTGTCGCAACAAACGAAAGCCAATCATCGCCTGCGCGCGGGGGGACGGGCGCATTGGCCAATGCCCCGATCGGATCGGGGTCCGATAGCATGTGATCGAGGGTCCGTTGCGCTGATGTTGGTCCGACGCCGGCCAGGAGCTGCATCACCCGGAACCCTGCAACACGGTCTTTCGGATTTTGCACGAAGCGCAGAAGCGCCAGCACGTCCTTGACATGGGCGGTGTCGAGAAACTTGAGCCCGCCAAATTTCACGAACGGAATATTGCGGCGCGTGAGTTCGACCTCCAGCGGACCGCTGTGGTGCGATGCGCGAAACAGCACGGCCTGCTGCTTTAAGGTGGTGCCGGTTTCGCGGTTCTCCAACACGCGCTCGACAATAAAACGCGCTTGGTCGGTCTCATCGCGCACGTTCACAAGCTGTGGTCGTTCGGCGGAGGTCCGATCGGTCCAGAGGTTCTTGGTAAACCGCTCGGCCGCAAGATCGATGACAGCATTCGCCGCCGACAGGATCGGCTGCGTCGAACGGTAGTTTCTGTCGAGCGTGATAATTTCGGCCGCAGGGCTGAACTGCGCCGGAAAGTCGAGAATATTGCGCACGGTAGCGGCGCGAAACGAATAGATGGATTGGGCGTCGTCTCCGACGACCGTGAGTCCGTGGCCGCCGGGCTTCAACGCCAGCAGGATTGAGGATTGAAGGCGGTTGGTGTCCTGATATTCGTCGACTAGGACGTGCTCGAAGCGGCCGCCGATGTCGTCAGCGAGCGCCGGATCGCTCACCATCTGCGCCCAGTAGAGCAGCAAGTCATCGTAGTCGAGTACGTTGTGGCGCTGCTTGGCCTCAACATAGGCCGCAAAAAGTTGACGCAACTCGGACACCCATCCAGCGCACCACGGAAATGACAACCGCAGCACGTCATCGATCTGCATCTCCGCATTGACGCATCGCGAGTAAATGGCAAGGCAAGTGCCCTTGGTCGGAAACCGAGCTTCCGTTTTGGAGAACCCGCATTCGTGTCTCATCAGGTTCATCAGGTCTGCGGAATCCTCGCGATCATGAATCGTGAAAGCGCGATCGAGACCGATCTGGTCGGCGTATTCCCGCAGGAGCCGCGCGCCGATGCCGTGAAATGTACCAGCCCATGTCAAGGCATCGGTCATGATCCCTGCGTTCTGCCCGATCACCTGGGAGGAAATCCGCTCAACGCGCCGCTTCATCTCGGCGGCGGCCCGTCGCGAAAATGTTAGAAGCAGGACGCGCCGCGGATCAGCGCCCTCGACGATCAGATGTGCCACCCGGTGAGCGAGGGTGTTGGTCTTTCCGGAGCCGGCCCCCGCGATTACAAGCAAGGGAGGCGCCGGCGAGGCATTGCCCGCCTGAATCCCATGTTCAACGGCCCGCCGTTGTTCCGGATTGAGTGTGGCGAGGTAGGCTGCGGACACGAATCATTCCCTAATTCCAAGAACGGACGATCCCTGTTTCTCGTTTTGTTCGCAAGGGCCAACGAACTGAAGTCTCGGAACAGCAGGGGAACCGCTAGGGCGCGGAGGCCGCAAGAGCTGCTGGCGCACTGAAAGGTCAATCGGATGAATAGAGCCGGTGACAAGATCAACCGAAGCCCTCAGTGACGCGAACGACAAAGGGGTGCCTTCGTGCAAATCGAGGGTCGATTTGTCGCAAGCACCTTAACCGGCTTCTCAGCGATATCCGTCGAAAAACCGCAACCGAACATTTTTATCAAACGCTATCAAACACATTGCGCTCAATCTTAAGGTCATTACTGACAATCTCGGCGCGCCTGACGTACGGACAACTGCGCCATGCCTGAAAGCCGGCTTACGGCGAATTGGAGCAGCTGGGCCTGGGCATCGCCATGACGTTCTGGATCAGGCTGTAAACAGCAGCTGGAGGAAGCAAAAGAGGCTTAGCTTCCCACAAGTTTTTAGATGGAGAACTAGACGGTGTAATGCCACGCTTGGCGCTCATTTCCGGGGTTCGATGAGAATACTTCCGCGACGAGCGAGCACCGAAGCGTTTCGCGAGGTCAGGTCTCCATGGCCAAGGCTCTTGAGCGGCACGCGCGCCACGGTCTGCTGACCCAGAAAATCCAAGACCGCTGCGAGGCGGCTATTTCGTTTTTGCTCTGAACGGATCCGGGATCAATCGCCGTCACGCGAGCGGCCAACCGACTCCAAGTTCGCTTAAAATGACTCGATTCAGCTTTGCGGGCACACCCATTGATTCCAATATACCCGTGTCATCAAATGAGTGGCGATCACTAGACTCAAGAAAGGTGAGGGCGGCTAAATTCACGGAAGTGCGCTTGGTATGGCTGAACGCACTTGAAAAAAACATGTCAGGCGCGCGCAGACTTGCGGCCGGATATTCAGGATTGGCGTCCGGGTGGGCACATCATCGCTTTAGACTAGCTTGTTTGGCCTTCAGCAATTGTGCAAGGCTTCCTTGCAGAATTGCCTTGCAAAGTTCGGGCTTTTGCTCGGGCCACAACGCGCGCTGCGTCAGCTGACGAGCACCTTTGGTTGTCCGAGCGCCAACGCGACCTTCATGTCATCGTGCTCGAACGCTGGCCGATAGATGGTCAGGCTCGCGCGATCCAATCCGTACGCTTGTGCCATCGGTTCCCAATTCTCGGATATTGTAGCCGCCATGTTGCCGATGGTACCCGCCGCTTCATCCGACGAAATATCGAAGAAGGATGCGTGCTCGAAGAGGGTCTCAATACTGGCCTCTGCACCTGATGTCTCGGAAATTGGGGTCTTTAACTCACGATGCCGCTCGGGCGCAGGGTTGACGTCGAACATGTGGGACAATCGCCATCGACGGTTGCCCGCGTAAAGAAAGCCATGGTTTTTGAGGTGATCGTCAACGTTTGCGACGAGGATCGTAAATCCAATGCGGTTGAAGAGTTCTCTGAGGTCGCGCTTAGGATCGTCGGAGTGCTGACGTATGGCTTCCGCGATCTGAGTATATGTACCGGACGTAGCGTCCGCCGTCGGAGGCATCCTGATGACCCCATCGTTAAGGGGGCCCGTTTGGAGGAAAATCACCCCTTAAACAGGTCCTCATTCCATGAAAAATCACAGGTGTGGTTTTCAGGCGTGCATGCCGATATCGGGGGCGGCTATCGTACATGGTTCGATGACGTCGATCTTCGAATGTTGAAGGATTCGGAAGAACATTCCGCCTGAGCAATCGGGTCCCGCGAAACTGACCTCAATTGTCTGAGCCGTCTGTGTCGGGGATGCAAAAATCGTTTTCCGATCGATCAGGCGATCGGGAAGAAGCTGCTGCACCGCTCGGCGCAAACCTCAAATGGCCCTCAAGCCTTTTCGCCAGAATTCGGTGGATCCGTCTTTATGATTTGCAGGGGACCCGGCACGCGGCTGGCCGCCGCCGCAGCAGCCGGATGTGGCCGCTCTCGTCGCAACCGAGCATCTTGCAGCGCTCGCGATACTCCTCATCTGTCTCGTCCGGATCGCGGTCGAGATGTAGAGATCGTCATCGGCGTGGGCGCCGGTGGCCTGTTCGACGTCATCGTGGGGATGCGGCGGAAGGTCCGGCGCCTCGCCGATGGACAGCGGCGCGTCGATCACGGCCTCGGGCGGTTTATCGGCTCCGCGGAGATAGCTACGCCCGGCGACGGTACCGGCCGCATGCGTGACCCGGTGCCAGAGCCCGTTGGCGGGGCAATCCTGCATCGCGTCGCGAAAGACGACGCTTAGGCCGCCCGCGCTCGCGATAACGTTGTCCGCGCCGAATTCGGTCGCGTCGAGCCGTTCGCCGTCCTGGGTGATGGTGACCTTGATCATGGCTTCCACCCTTGCTTCTTGTTCACGCCGCACTCTCTTCGCTTTCTCTGGGATCAGTTCCGTCGCCGGCCGGCCGGCCAAGCCGGTAAAGGCGATTCCAGCTCCGCGCCCAGTTGCGGTTGCGATCAAGAGGCGCCGTTCTCGTCATCGTCGTTCGTCGACATGCTCAGTGCTTCCCGATCTGGCGATCCTTTTTCATTGGCAGCTCATGGTATTACGGGCTCATGAGGCCCGATGACCGAGCCGATAGAGTCCGTTCCTCGTCCTCATCCACGTCCCGTTGCGATCAGCCAGACGAGCGGTGGCGTCGTGACGGGAGCGCCACCTCAACAGCCGGTCGAGATGGTCTTGCGCGAGCGACATCAGTGCTTCACCGCGGTGGCGTTGCGGGCCTCGAGCGTCGCGGCGATGATCTTCTGCAGCTTGCGGAGCGACAGACCGGACCGCTCGAGGGCTGGCTTGACGCCGCGACCTGGCAACCAAAGCGCTAACTGTTTCACGATAGCCAGCTATCTGTAGCCTCGCGATTCTGCCCAGAAAAAGTTGGTGCGAAAGCTCAGGGAAAAGGCATCGTGCTAATGCACGCAAATCCTGGCTGGAGGCCCGTGCCTTGCTTCGCCGATTCTGAACGGACTGGCGTTTTGTTTAATGAACGGATCTGGAATTTTCTTCCGGCGGCTTGATGTGGCGAAATGAATATAGAAGGGCCAGATCGTAACCGACCTTGAGCGTGCCGCAGATTATGAGCGGTAACCCCGGAAACGCGGTTGCGAGCAGGGCGCCGGAAAAAATGGGGCTGACGGATGCGGCGAGTGTCCGAGGAACCGCCGTAACGCTTGCGGCTGTGGGCTGTTCTTCTGGTGTTACCACAGCCATCACGTAGGATGTACGCGTGGGCACGTCCATTTGCGACAGCGCGGAGCGGACCAGCAACAGTATCAGTACCGCCGTCAGATCTGGCGCGATAGCAGCCGCGATCAGGCAAAGGCTCGATGGGATATGCGTGAACACCATGGTGTTCACGAGGCCAAATCGCTGTGCAAGACGTGCCGCGATCGGGTACGAGAATGCGGACAGAAGACTGGACAAAAAGAAAAACAAGCTTGCTTGTGTGAGCGATAAGTCGAATCGCACAAACAGCCAGAGCGCCATCAACGATTGAACGACGAACCCGCCCGCAAAGGCATCGATGCTGAACAACGCAGCAAGCTTAAAGACGATTGCGCGCGAGGGACCGAGGGGAGGTTGAGTTTTGGCGACCTCAGTATGCGAGCGGGGCAGGTGTCGGTAGAGAGCGGTCGCCACCACCGCGAGACACGCATACAGGTAAAACATCAACGCGAACGCGTTCAGTCTTTCGAACCCGAAAGAGACCATAAGATCGGGAATGGCTGCCGCGAGCGAACCCGCGGCCATCGAAAGGGCGCCGACGAGGCTATAGCGAGCGAAAGCACTGGTCCGGTCCCTGTCCGAAGCGCCGCGCGCCAGCATGGCATGCTCCAAAGGTACAAGCATGCCGATGTCGCTGCTCGACGGATTGATCGTGCCGACGAACGCCGCGATCACGATGAACGGAAAATACTCAATGGTCGCAAAGGCAAGTCCTGTGCATGTCATCAGGAACGCGCCAATCAGAAGCAGACTGCGGAGATCGTGACGCGGTGCGATCCACCCAATCCCGAGTGTCAGGGCGGCTGTCCCAAGGAGTGAAGCAGTCGCGATGATCCCGATTTGAGCAGGACTCAAACCGATCGCTGAGAGATATGCAGGCAGGAGAATGACGGTGAATCCGTCGCCGAGACCGCGTACGCCTCGGGCCACGTACAGAAGCAAGAGATTGGAATGCGATTGCTCTTGTGGCGAAGGCGACGATCCAGTCTCGGATGAGTACGGAGAATCTGCCATGATCAAGACCTACTTGCGGGCAGAGGTGCTGAGCGGCGGCAAAGGAAATCCGAACGTCAATCCAGCGCGTAGTTCATTGACCGCGTGGCCGTTTGTCAGTGCGTGGCGGAATGCGACGTCAAACGATAGTTTGTCGGTCGCCTTCCAGATCGCGCCGATTAACCCTGACACTGTCTCCGATCGCCCGAACTCGTTCTCGTAGAAGACCTCAGCAACGGGCCGGATGGACCAGTCCGCTGGCCCCTCAATGATGGCGCCGAGGAACAGATCGGCGTCGTGGTTGCGCGTGAGGACCGCCTCGCCATTCAGATGGACCGTCCCCCAGTCCCATCGCTGGGATACGATCCCCGCAAGGCTTGCCCCCATTCCGGAATCGCCCGACTATCCGGAAGCAGCACTCCGAATTCCGTGGCAATGCTCGGTCCTTCCTTATTTTGGAGGCTGCCTGGCCGCAGGACATGCTTGAGGAAAGTTCCGGCCGCGGTCAGGCTTGTGGGGGTGATGGAGGAAGAAAGTGGGGTTTCCAACTGGCCCTCGAACACGGCCTCCCAATCTGGTGCCAAGCCGATGTTCACGACCGTCGCAGGCGCTATCAGCGTTGTCTGCGAGCTTTCCCGTCGCGCACCGGCAGATTGCCATTCCAGCTCCACTTCGCCCGGATCGGCTACCGCAGCGTCGGTCCCGTCAAACGGACGATACGCCGCTGCCGAACGGGGCCATACCGCAAGGGGGAGGGCAACGAGCATTGCTCCAACCAGGTTTTTGGAGCTTCGTGGTACAGCGAATTGAGGCCTTGTAACCATGGCTGAGCCTCAGGGAGTCCAGCTATTCGGAAACTGGGCGAAATATCCATACGCCTGCTGGCTGTCCCGCATGGGTCCGGGCGGCGAGGAGAAATAGGTCAAGTGCAGGCACGAAGAGCGATGTGCGGGCTCCCGAAATCGTTGGAATGCGGGCAATGCGAGGATATGCCGCGCTCCGGAGATCCAGAATATCGATGAAGCCTTCGCCACAACTCACGTAGGCTCGTCGCCGTTTCTGGTCGACGAAAACGTCGTCAGCATCGCCGCAAATTGGCGTCGTGGCAACAACGGATCCATCCTCCACTGAAAAGGCACCAAGCCTGGCGGGGCGACGAAAGGCAACAAGTACGTTTCGGCGGTCCTGATCCAAAGCCATCGGAAAATTCGCCGCTAGGTCCCTGGTGGACCATCGGGCAATTTGCTTCAGGGAGGCATCATCGACCACCACGATCGAATGATCGTCTGGAAGATTGATAACGACGCGGCCGGAACTGTCGTCAATCTGAAATCCTTCCGGGTGGGCCTTGAGCGGCACATCGCCAACCTTCACGCGGCTGGATGGATCCAGAACGGCCAGAGACCCGTTGCCATGACCGATCATCACACGGGTGCCAGCAGCATTTACGCGAATATTGTCGGCATCTTCGCCCAACTCGATCCGCCCGATCGGCGAATAGTCACTCCCGCGAAACAAACGGACCGATCCGTCACCCGCGTTTGCAACGTACCAAACGTCGGTTGTGGCCAGATAAGCGATGCCTTGCGGTTGCCGCAAATCGGTAAGGGTGCGAATGACCCGATGGTTGGCAAGGTCGATAACCCCTACGCTGTCATTCTCCAGTTCGGCGACGAACAGGCGTTGGCGCTTCAGGTCAATCGCCATGTGATCAATGCGGCCTCGCACGTCGCCGAGAGGAATCTTGGCCTCAAGCTGCAATGGAGGCTCCACTTTGTCCTCAGCCGCAGCCACGTGCAAACCGAGCGGGCTCAGTACGACCAACACCGTTGTCCAAACGAGCCAGGCCCAATGACGGATCGGCCAACCCCGTCGTCGGTCACCGAGGTTCGCAGCTTGCGACATGCCATCCTCTCCCATCTCCACGTGACCTCGTTGTCGTTCGGATACGCTACTTGTTCACGACGGCGATCTTGTCGAGCGCGGATCGGAGCCCTTGAGCGAGCTTGATGGCGTCACCATTTGCCCAGAAATGCAGGAAGAAGAGCCGGGGCTGCTCATCCAACATGTGGCTGTGAACCGCCGTTACCTCGATGCCGTTCGCGCGCAAAGCGCTTACGACTGGATTGACCTCGCTGCCAATCAGCACGAAATCACCGGTTATCGCTGCCTTACCGGCACCGGTCGGCTGGAAGTTGATGCCCGTCGCCACGCCCATTGGGCCCGCAGGCGAGATCGCCATGCCGTCCATCGTTACGTCGTCGCGGCGAGCAACGCCGATCTGATAGACGGCCCCGTTTGCATGTCCCTTTGCACCGATGATCTGATCGATCCGAGCCGTGTCGAGGTCGATCGCTACGTTCGAGGATGTTGCTGGTGGCGTGGTGAGAGGGGTGTTGCTCACGGCAAGGGCATCATGAATTGCAGACGCGAGTTTTACGGCGTCGCCATGTCCGCCGACATGGAGATAGAAGGTTGCAGGCGTCGCGCGAAGCAAGTGGTTGTGGACCGCCGTGACTTCGAGGCCACCCTCGATCAGTTTGGACATGACCGGATTGATCTCGGATTCGAGCAGGACCAAATCGCCCATGGCCATCACGCCGTCGGGCATGGGCTTTAGGGCGACCCAGCCGCCGAGTGCGAGCGCCGGCGCGATCGTAACCCCGTCCAGCGTGACCCTGAGGTCGCTCCGCGGGAAGCCGTAGCGATGGACGTCGCCGGATACGGCGGGCTTGCGGCCGAGCGTCGTATCGACCTTCTGCCAATCGATTTCCTGTGCATTGGCGAGCGTGGCCAATATCGCGATAAGGCCACCGAATAGAAATGGTGAAATTTTGGACATGTTGATCCTCCTTGTGAGGTGAGCTGACGTTTATTGTGCGCCCAGGCGTCCTTGGGTTGTCGCCTCGGTCAGGCGATGTTCGACGTTTTTCCAGCGAATGGCGTCCATGAACGTGTCCACGTAGGTCGCCGCTTTGGCACCGAAATCGATGTGGTAGGAGTGTTCATACATATCGAGCGCAAGGATTGCTCTGCCATCCGCAAGGGTATGACAGTGATCCGGAGCCCATTGATTCACGAGCTTGCCGTCGCGGTGCGACCAGGACAGAAGAACCCAGCCGGATCCCCCGCCGAGCGCCTTGCCCATGGCAATGAACTGCGAGCGCCATCGCTCGTATGAGCCAAAGTCGCGCGTTATGGCCTGGCGCATGGCTGTACCTGGTTTGCCATCATCCCCCAATGCATCAAAGAAGTTCTCATGGAGGATCTTCGAGTTCATCGCGACAAGCTGTTCGCGCTTCAGCCCGTTCAGAATGAAGCCTGGCGCCGTCGCAAACTCGATTTCTGCAAGTTTCTCCTCGATGAGGTTGAGACGCTTGACCGCACCGCCGTAGTTGTTCTCGTAGTGGCTGACGATCAGGCGTTCGGACATGCCCCTGAGGTGCATTGGATCACAGGTGAGAGGTTTCATCACATATGGCATGGGAACTCCTATTTGACCGGCTTGATATCCAACCAATCGAAATGGATCAGGCTGTCCGCCTTGGTCCACAGCGCGATCTTTCCGGGAGCAGGGAATGTTGTGTCGATCGAGGTATGCAGTGCCTTTCCGTCAAGCGACACGGTAAATCGCGGTCCTTCAGCGCGTAGGCCGAGGGTATGCCATTTCCCGGAATCGACAGGGACGTTCGCGGTGGCAATTTGCTCGCGTCGTCCGGCGATCACTCGATAGAACCGCACGTTGTTCTCGAGCGCGTTGGCGCGCGCGACATAGTAATTGTTGCGATTGACGAGACGGACAGCGACGCCAGCTGCCTGATCGACCTTTCCGGAGATGGGCCTGAAGTGGATGGTGGCTTCGATATCGCTCTGAACGGTCGGCATGTATATCGCGAGGGGAAATCGATAGTCGGTTGGGTCAGCATCCACTTGCGCAAGCGCCTTACCGCGATCGGCCGTAGCGTCATCGACGAGTTTCCACTCGCCCTGTCTGTCGCCGCCGGTCAACGCAGGGACGAAGTCCTTAGACGCTGTGCCACGCTCGACGTCGCCGAATGCCACGTGTTGTGCGTGGGCAGCGGACGTCAGTAGTGACATTGCGAACAACAGGGCAAGAGGCGCTGACGGTCTCATCGCATCATCCCCAACAGTCCGGTGACGTGGAGAAATAGGCCGACGACACAGCAGGCGGCAAGCGTCGGGATCATGCCGACCTTGAACCGGAAGATCGCAACTGCCGCCGCAACCGAAAGCGCGAGCGCCCATGGATCGACGCTCAGCAGTTTCGGTGCATCGAAGTCGATCAGCAATCGGCGAACCGGAATAGTTTCCCGGAAGATGGTGTGGATGGCGAACCAAACCGCAAGGTTGAGCACCACACCGACGACTGCGGCCGTGATGGCGCGGAGCGCGGACGCGAGCGCTTTGTTGCCCCGGAAAATCTCGATGAACGGCGCGCCGACAAATATCCAGAGGAAGCACGGGGTAAACGTGACCCATGTGGCGAGCAGTCCTCCCAGCGCGCCTGCCAGCAGCGGCGAAAGTGCGCCCGGATCACGATAGGCCGCCATGAACCCCACGAATTGCAAGACCATGATGAGGGGGCCTGGCGTGGTTTCCGCCATGCCGAGACCATCCAGCATCTCGCCGGGATTCAACCAACCGTAATGATCGACAGCTTGTTGGGCGACGTAGGCAAGCACGGCATAGGCGCCGCCGAACGTTACCATCGCCATTTTGCTGAAGAAGACGGCGATCTGGCTGAAAACGTTCTCGGTGCCGAGCATCGCGGCCAGCGCGATCACGGGAAGGAGCCAGAGCGCCAACCAGATGGTGGCCACGCGCAGGAAGCGCGGAAGGGTTGGCCGGGTATGCTCCGGCTGGCTTTCGCCGAGCAGGCTGTCGACGAGGGCATCGTTGCCTGGGTTGCCGCTCGGTCCGTGGTCAACCGTTCCCTGAAATCCCTTGATACCGGCAGTTGCTCCAAAAAGCCCGATCAATGCAGCACCGAAAACAATGATCGGGAATGGCACGTTGAAGAGGAAGATGCCGACGAACGCCACCGCGGCGAGTGCCTTCATGACGTGGTTCTTCAAGGATTTCTTGCCGATCCGGACCACCGCCTCAATGACGATCGCCAGAACGGCGGCCTTTAATCCGAAGAACAGTGCAACGAAGGTCGGAACGTTGCCGAATGCGGCGTACACATAGCTCAAGGCCATAATCGAGATGATGCCCGGTATGATGAACAGGCTGCCGGCGATGAGGCCTCCAAGCGTCCGATGCATCAGCCAACCGATATACGTCGCCAGTTGCTGTGCCTCGGGCCTCGGTAGCAGCATGCAGTAGTTCAGCGCATGCAGAAAACGTTCCTCGGAAATCCATCGCTTCTCCTCGACGAGGATGCGATGCATGACCGCGATCTGCCCCGCCGGTCCGCCGAAACTGAGTAGAGCCACGCGGACCCACACCAGGAGCGCCTCATGGAGGGAGACGCCGTGTTTCGGCAGCTGGCGAAGGTTTCCGATGGTGGTTGACGCCGTCATGTGTGTATCCCGGCGTGCGGCTCGGAGCCGAGGTCCTGTTTCTCGACCTCAAGACGGCACCATTTGTACAGTGCGTCGTAGATGACAAGGCCGTGCCCAAGCATCTCGTGATCGGCCGGGAAGTTGGCTGACAAGCCGCGGGAAATCGCGAGAAGCCCCTCGCATTGGGGAGCAAGGTCCGGCCGAGACGTGTCGGCACCCCGAACGATGGTTGCCAGTCGATCAAGAGCTGGATCTTTGATGTCGTAGACCCGTATGATGGCGTCGAACGAGCAACGATCGCCTTCATGCGTGAACTTCACGCCATCAATGTCATAAGGCGTCGCGCCGGTTTGCTTCGCGACCGTTAGAACCTGATCTCGCGGTACGTAGAAAAATTCGGCGTCAGGATCAATGAAGCGCAAGATCAGCCACGGACAGGCGATGCGATCGATCTTCGGATGCTCGCGTGTGACCCATTTCCCCCGGTGCGTTCCGATGTTGCGGCGGGTCGGGAATCCGAGTGCGGTCCAACCCTCGACGCCGCCTTCAAGGAAGTATGCGCCAACGCCCATGGCGCGCAGGGCGATGGCAACGCCCTGGCTTAACTGGTCTCCGCGAAGGCAATAGGTGACAACCTGCCGTCCGCCCGGCAGGTCACGTCGCCATTGCCCAACGTTATCGGGGGAGTGGTGAACCGCGGGGCCTAGCAGTCGGCTTGAGTTGGTGAAGTCAGCGTCACTTCGAACATCAACGACGAACGGCGCCGTCCCGGAGCCGAGGCCAGCAGAGAGATCATGCGGGGATATGGAGAGCCTGTTTCCGTCCATGCGCAACTCCCTCGATAAATCGAGCGCTGCGCAGAGCTTGGACGGTAGCCGTCTGGCGGGGAGTCTGCCTGTCCCCGATGCAGCGAGACTAAATCACTCGCGGGCGCGGATTCAAGGTCAACGATAGGGCAATCAGAAGCAATATTTGGAACCGTCAGGCATCGTTGGGCCAGCGCGTGTGAAGGTCATCAATGACAAATGCGTGCGCGTGCCGGTTCCGGGAGGCATCGACAAGATGCGAATCGTCGGGGGAGAGATCGGGATGGTCATGTTCGATGACCTCCGGGTCTTTCGTGGGCCACATCAGCAACGCTCCTGCGACGCCGGCGAGGGTAACAGCCGCGAGCACAAGCGTCGTGACGGACAAACCAGCCGTTTCGCCCAGCCAGCCCGCCAACGGATAGGTCAGGAGCCAGCACCCGTGGGACAGCGCGAACTGGGCGGCGAATACTGCGGGTCGGTCAGAAGCGTGTGCCGAGCGTCGGAGCAGCCGTCCGGTCGGAGTCTGCACTGCGCTGTAGCCGATCCCCGCCAGCACCCATAATCCGAGCAACATCGGCCAAATCAGATCGGGGGCCGTGCTCCGCAATGTGATGCCGAGGATGACGAGAAGAGCGGTCAGCAAGCCTGCGGCGGAAACCATTACCGAGCGATCCGGCAGCACGGCGGCCAGCGCCGGACTGAGAAGGTTTTCGAGATCGTAGGCCAAGCGAGACAAGGACAGGGCGCGGGTGTAATCGCCTTCATCTGGAAGCACGTCCGGGATGGTACCCTGGAACGTCGGCGTGAATGCCGCGGAGGCCGCTTGGAGCAGAAAGATCAAAAGGTAAATCTGCCAGACCTGTGTCACGAACGGCAGTGCGATCGCAACCGGTGCGCGGATCAAGTCCATGGTCACGAGAAACGAACGACGCGGGACATGCCCCGCAGGCTTCCGGCGGTCGGCGCGAAACCGACATAGGCGATCATCTTGATCGCAAGGGCGATGCCGAGCACGGCTCCCGCCCTGTCGCCTGCGATCTCGAAGCCAGAAGCCCGAGTGCCACGGTCATCAGGCCCGTGCCGATCAGGGCGATGACCTGCGCCGCGAAAAGGTGCCGATAGGTACGGTTGGCAAGGATCGCCAACATGTGTCATCTCCAAAGATGGATTCGCAGCGCGTCGGCCTTGCCGTCATGTTGCTGAATACCTTGCTTTTATCCGAGGTCGCGGAAATGGGAGACAGCCGCGTCGGCTTTCAAGGCGACTGTCCCTCGCACCGACGAGCCACTCATTCGACCGTATATCTGGCAGTCAAGGAATAGCCGTGCAGGCTGGCGGAGAACACAACTCGGGCCTGTGGTGCCAACTCGGTCTCCATCTTGCCGACCATCATGTTTGGGGCTGCTTGGTTTGAATTGTACGGTGACCACGCCAAGGGGGCGCACGCTTATGGCACTTACTTTTTACAAGGCTGTCCGTTTGATTCGATGCAAGGTTTGGCAGCTTGCGGTGCCGGACGGGCTGCGGGTGGCGGAGCCGGACGAGCAACTGGTGGGGGAGCCGGCCACGCCATTTGAGGTGGTGGCGGAGGAGCGGGTCGGGCCATCGCTGGAGGCGCTGGCCGCGCAACTGCGGCTGCGGGTGGGGCAGCGCGTGCGGCGGGCGGAGCTGGATGCGCGATTTGAGGCGGTGGAGGAACTGGCCGCATGGCCGGTGGAGGGGCTGAGTGTGCAGCCGGTGGCGGACTCGGGCGTACGATCTGCGGCGACGCGGCTGGTGCCGGAGGGTGTGAGGTAATCGGCTTTTGTTGCGGTGCCTGCACGGGCGAAACCGGTCGACTGCTTTGGTTATGTGGGCTCGGCAACGGATGCAGAGCAGCTTTGCCGCCCGATTGCGCAGGCGACACAGGCGGTGGCGCCGGCGTATGTTGCTGCATTTGCGGATGCTGGGGCTGGCCAGGAATCGGCGGCTTGCCATTCACCGAAGGCGGCGATTGTGCACTGGGCACACCGGGCAATGGTTGCACAGCTGACTTTTGACCGGGTGATGCCGGTGACAGCGGCGGAGTGACGACAGCAGGTTTTGCGCCGGCGTCCTGCTTCGGAGGTTGTGTCGGTGAGCCCGGCTGACCGCCGGGACCTGGTAGAGGCTGCACTGCCGCTTTGCCTGACGGCGTGGGCGAAGCTGGCGTGGTCGTCGGATGTTGGGGCTGACCGAGAATCGGCGGCTTGCCGTTCACCGAAGGCAGCGATTGCGCACCGGGCGCGCCAGGCAATGGTTGCAAGGCTGACTTATGACCGGGGGATGCCGGTGTCTGCGGCGAAGTGACAGCAGGTTTTACGCCAGTGTCCTGCTTCGCTGGCTGTGCCGGCGGACTTCGCTGGCTACTTGGACTCGGCCCGGGTTGGGCAATCGCCTTGCCGCCCGATTGCACCGGCGCAGTTTGTGTTGCTGGATGTAAAGGCTGGTGCGGGATCTCCTGCGATCTGCCGTTCACCGAAGGCAGCGGCTGCCCACCAGGCGTGCCCGGTAGCGGCGCAGTTGTCGATTTGCGGTCAGGCGAGGTGGGCGTGTGGTCAGGCTGCGTGGCCGCGGGTTGTGAGCCCGGTGCCGGAGGCTTGGTCTGTTGCACCGGTACTTGCGGGCTCTGGTGCGGTGCGGTGACCGCCGCTTTTTTCGCCACCGTTTTCGGCAATGCCGGTGCGAGGAGAGCGGCGCCAGCGACGGCTGCTCCGGCGGCAGCGACGCCGGGAGACACGCCGTGCGGCGATGTAGCTGCGATACCGGGAGCGGTCGGCGTGCTAGGCGTGCCCGAGGCAGACGTAGCAGGCTGCTGCGCGGCAGGTTGCTGTGTGGCGCTTGGCGTTGCTGCCGGAGTTGCGGATACCGGTTGCGGTGCGAGCGCCTGCGCCGGCGTTACCGTCTGCGCCTGGCCACCCGGCCTGGTGATCGTGACCATATTGGTCGTGTTGTTGACCACCACCGTATTGTGAATGTTGTTGTAGATGACGTTCGGCGGCGGCGGCGCCACGTAGGGCGGCGGGCTATAATATGCCGGCATCGGCACATAATCTGGGACCGGCAGCACAAACGCCGCGAATACGGGCGGCGGCGGCGCCAGCACAACGAAATCCGGTGGTGGCGGCGGCAGGAAGAACACCGGCGGCGGTGGCGGCGGTGCGAATCCATAGTCCGGATCGTCAAAGACCAGCACCGGCCGACGGAAATACACGACCTCGTCTTCGGGCGGCGGCGGGACGTCATAGTCGATCGCGGTGAACATCGGGGGCGGCTCAAACGCAGCGGCGAGATAGGCGAGGCGGCGATGGGCGTCGGCGACGTGCGGTCCGCGCGGATAGCGGCGCAGATACGACCAGTAGGCCTGTGGCGTGTCGATACTGCGTGTGTGCCGCCAAGTGATCGCTTCCCGGCGCGCGGCGACAATTGCGCGGACACGCCTCGCCATCGGATCGTTCGGATAGGCGGCGAGAAAATCGAGATACCCTCGTAACGTATCGCGTTCCAGTGCAGCGACATACGCTTCCTGCGCGTCGAGATCGCGGATGGGTCTCGCACGCATCGCGGCAATTTGTTCATTTGATGCGGTCGGTGGTGGAGCGTCAGGCGCACGGTCGAAGAACATAAAAGGCGCCTCGATCTTCGATGCACTCCAAGGCACTTCGCCACCCTTGGTCATTTCATTGACGCGCAGACGGGTTCGGTCGAACACCTCGGCGAGCGGCAGGCCGCCAGTGCGGATCATTTCGGCGAGCGCCTGCGCATAAGCGCCGTACGGCCCCGCCTCCTGCGGCGCCACCGTACCGGGAGCCGCATTAAAGGCGATCAACATATGCGGTTCGGGCTCCACCAGCGCGAGGCCGCTGGCCAACGGCTGGTCCGATCTGGCGAACGGATTCGCGCGTGCCGCATCGAGGATGACAATCCCCGCTTTGATCTTCAGCGCTGCCAGCGGCCGGATATAGTCGGATAGCCGTAGCGTTTCGAGCGGCACATCGGTATCGCGCGCGAGCTTCGCATCGACCGGTACGAAGTAATTCTCGCCTTCGAGTTGCACGCCGTAGCCACCGAGATAGATGACGGCAACGCTGTCTGGTCCCGATGCGCTGACCTTGTCGAGAAACTCACGAAACGTGCGGCGCAGCGTGTCCTGGTCGAGATCACGCGCCCCGACCACGTCAAAGCCGGCGGCCTGCAATGTCTGAGCAATCAGGCCGGCATCGTTCGCCGGTGTAGGTAATGCTTCTGGCTGATAGGCGGCGTTGCCGATCACCAGGGCGACACGCTTTTCCGCTTGTTGCGCGTTGACTGGGGATAGCGATGTGACCGCGACAAGCGCGAGTGTAATGCAGGCCAAGAAACGCATGAGTGTTGCCCCAGCAATGGCGATAGTGAGTGTGCATTTCATCGAAGATGCCGTGAATGGCGTCTGAACGAAAGCGCCCTAAATTATGGCGAGGTTTCGATCGCGGACTGCAACCGATCCGTAAACTGGTATTCCAGCTTTAAGTAGCCGAGGGATCGGGAGCTAAGTACGTCGCTCCAGCTTTGCTGGAGCTCTTCTAATGATTGCAAGCAATTGTAATAATTAGAAAATTCTATCCTTGGTTCGCCGCTTGCTACAGTGACGTATGACTTGGATGCGCACTGCGAGACCTCATAGAGAGAACCAATTAGGCCGGCAACCAACAGGCCAGCGATGATCACCTCGGTAGTATCGTTCGTCGCATTTAGCGACATAGAAAGCCCCGGCGATAAGAACGAGCATCGATCCTTCGACTTGAATCCACGGCAGCGTGCGGCTCCGTAGCAGACGGTAGCCGGCCTATTTAGCGTTGTTGATTACGGTGGCGCGCAATTGATTGTGCTGACTTTTGATGTGGTCCGGATTGTGCGGCTCAAGTCGTCGCCCGAACTACGGTAGTGCCACACCAAGGAAAAAAGGATCTAGATTGCCACCTGTCGTCCGATCTCTACCACTTGGTCGTGGGGAAGACTGAAGAAATCGCTGACATGTAGCGCGTTCCGCTCCATTGTCGCGAACAGACGCTCCTGCCAGCCCGTGAGCCCCATGCCATCCTCACGTCGGATCACGGTCTCGTGGCCCACATAATAGGTCACGTCGGCGATATCGATGGCACATCCCAGCGATTTGCTTTGGGCGAGCAGCTGCGGGATATGGGGACGCTCCATAAAGCCGAACCGCGCCTCAGCCCGCCAGAAATTATGCGCGACTTCTTCAAGCGTTATCCGATTGCTCGGATCAACCCACGGCACCGAGAGGATCTCCACCCGTAGGACGAAGAGGTGTTCGTGCAAGGCGCGGTTATGCTTGACATGCCAGACCATGACTGGCGGCGTGCCGTG
>NZ_MKRN01000003.1:17688-45364 GCF_001896955.1 Nitrobacter sp. 62-13
TGACACCATAGACGGATACAGCCAGGATCAGCGGCACATATCCCCCCTCTGCCACCTTTGTTAGATTGGCCAGAAAGAAGGCGGCGTCGACGGCGAAAAAGCAAGCAGTGACCACGCCTGCGGCAACAAGACTCCACCGCCAGATTTCTCTCATCGCGATGAACAGCAGGGCCGAGGTCATCAGCATTGTCAACGAAACTGCGATGCCGTAGGCGGATGCCAGATTGTCAGATTTGGCGAAGCCGATGGTCAGCCCGAGTGTCACGATCATCAAAAGCCAATTGACCACGCCGACGTAAATTTGTCCGTAGCCCTCCGAGGAAGTCTGCTTGATTTGCAGCCGCGGCAGCCAGCCGAGCTGGATCGCCTGCCGCGTCATCGAGAAAGCTCCGGTGATGATTGATTGACTGGCGATGATGGTGGCGACCGTCGCGAGTACGATCAGTGGCAGCAGCAACGTGTCCGGGCACAACCGGTAAAAGATGTTGCCGTCGGTTGGCGTTCCCTCCAGCACGAGGGCCGCTTGACCGGCATAGTTCAGGATCAGACTAGGAAACACGATCGCGAACCAAGCCGCTTTGATGGGGCCGGCGCCGAAATGCCCCATGTCGGCATAAAGCGCTTCGGCGCCAGTGACGCAAAGAAAGACAGCGCCCAGCACCAGAAATCCGGTAACTCCGCTTGAGAACAAATAAGAAAGGCCATAGAGCGGGTTAAGCCCAGCCAATACGCCGGGATGTCTGGCGATGCCGACAAGTCCCAGCACCGCCATGACAACGAACCAAACCAGCATCACAGGGCCGAACAGATGGCCGATCTTAGCGCTGCCCTGCGACTGGATCGCAAACAGCAGGAACAAGATGACCACAGCCGCGGGGACCACGTAGGGCTGCAACGCAGGAGTCGCCATTTCGAGCCCTTCGAGTGCGGAAAGGACCGAGATTGCTGGCGTGATTGCGCCATCACCATAAATCAGCGCAGCGCCGAAGAGGCCGACCGCGACGATGGTCGGTCGGTGCTGCTTCTTCAGGCCCAAAAGTGCCATCAACGCCAAAATGCCGCCTTCGCCGTCATTGTCGACGCGCATAGCGACCAAAACGTATTTGACAGTAGTAATGATGAAGAGCGTCCAGAACACGAGTGAAAGTGCGCCCAGGACGGACGCGGCATCGGGAGATTTTCCAGCAGTGCTCAGGATCGTTTTGAATGTATAGAGTGGGCTCGTTCCGATGTCTCCGAATACGATGCCGAGCGCTGACAGGCCCAATAAAGGCAACCGCCCCTGTGGCGTTGGTCGCATCGTGGCAGGTGGTGTCGATGCTTGAGTCCCACTCAAAGGTCGCGTCCTTTCTCTTCTTTCTCACTAACTGTCTCGCTCGCGACCATCATTAACATGGAAACAGTAGTTACTGCGGTAGCTGAAGCCCAGCGACGGGAGATACCCCGGCATCGTCGTGACCGGATTGTATGAGCCGCCAAATTCAAATTAGGACGCTACCGCATTTCCGGCTGCAAGCTATCGTGTGTCTGCGCCGATTTAATTGAGCAGGAGAAATGTGGGCGTTGAACCATATCGCTCTTGCGCCTGTACCTCAGCTCAATGAGTGCTACGCCGGAGTCGGCTCATGATAGGCGCCACCGCGATTAGATACGTCTGCGGCGGTGCCGAATAGCCAAGGTATGTCTTGGAAAATGTGATGTCCGATACGCTGCCGGAGCTTCCAGTAAGCAAACGGGCCGCGGCGTGGCACGACGCGTCGTCCTTGCTGCAGACCATGACCCGGGCGGCGATTGAGAGCTGAACGTCTCTATTTTTCGGCGGATTGCCCATGGGCCACGCCGCGGGCAGATAGTAAAACAAACCCCGAACGATCTCCTCGCTGCCACCAATCAGCACCGCCTCCGAGTTGGCAAGGCGCACGATTTCCGTGGCGATCTGGCGGTAATGCGCATCATGAGCGGTCTGTCGCGGGCTGAGATGTGCACGCGCGACTAGTGGTGAAACCATCACGCTCGCAATCGACACCGCGAGTGCCATCATGCAGGCGCGAGCCGCGGCGATTGTCGGCACGTTAAGTCGCGGTGAGCCGAACAACACCACCGGCAACAACGCCCAGTTTGGAAACGCCCACACCGGCGTCAAACGGTGGGGCCACGCGAGATTGACCAAAGCTGGCAATACCAGCGGGACAACGAGCAGGAGCAGCGCCTGACGACGCCCGGGGTCGGCGGGCCAGATCGCACCCCGCCAAGCCGCGCGATCCGGCTTCAGCATTACGAAAAAAACGAGAGGCATCACGACATAGCTGAGGATGCCACCGAGATAGAATGCAGAGGTCTTCAGCGCCGAACCAAACGATTCAGAGACCATCACGCTTGTCGTCAGGTAATTCTCTACGGGGTGATCGCGTTCGGTGATCAACCAGTGGATGTGCGGCCCAAGCACGACCAGGGCGGCGGCGGCCATCAGGAACGGCGCGCCAGATCGCCAGAAACGCTTGAGGTCCTCGCCCGCAAAAGACGCAACCGCGATGCCTGCGATCAGGTAGACGCCCCAGTATTTTCCAAGAAATGTCAGGCCGGCGAACACACCCGTAAAAACCGCATTGGTCCATCGAACATTGCGGCGAGCGCGAAGATAGAACAGCACGGTCGCCGCCCAGAACGGCATCATCACCGTGTTGGCATTAAGGCGCGACGCCAGAAACGTATAGAACGGAATGAGGATCAGTGCCGCCACACCGACAAGCGCCCGCTCCTTATCAAGATGATCGCGCAGGATCGCCCAGGTTATTGACAGTGTCGCGGCTAGATTGACGACAGCCAGAAGATAGGCGGCCCAGTCGGTGCGCGGAAATACCGCTAACCAGGCACGGAAAATCCATGCCATCATCGGCGGATGCTTATAACCGAGCGAAAATGTTCGCGCCCACACTGACGCCTCACTGACGTCGGAATGGATATCCACTGTCGCGTGCGAGATCGAGAAATACAGCAACCACAGCAAAGAATAGGCCGCCAGCGTGATGCCCAACAGCCGGGCGCCGCTACTCCGCCGCACGAAATCGGCGCTCGCCTGCACCAGGCGGCCGTTCCAGATCGCGGCGAACGGCCCGCTTATGGCTATTGCCGTCAACATTAACCCCTGTGCGCCATGAGCGATCAGCCCAGAACCGGAAATGATCGGAGGAAATCCGAGAAGAGAGGTCGTCGTCGGAAGGTAGAGTCTAAGCGGCCTGCAGCCGGTAGGCGACAACCTTGCTTCATCAGCGCGTGCTGGGAAGCTTTTTTGACAGATCGTCCTGCAGCACCGCATTGTCCAGGCTAAGATCTACCAAAAGCTTCTTCAGCCGCGCATTTTCCTCAAACAGCTGCGTGAACTCCCGGACCTGGTCCGATCCCAGTCCGGCGTATTGCGTCTTCCACAGGTAAAAGGTCTGCTCTGATATCCCTACCTTCATGATTAGATCCGCCACCGGAAGGCCCAGCTCCGCCTGCTTCAAAACCTCGACAATCCGCGCGCACAGTTCCCGTCTCATTGGCCGATCGTCGCCGTCAGCAAATCCGCCGAAAAACCAACATCAAAATCCGGACAATTGTTTTTTACCTCTTCAGCGCTACCCGGAGCCGGTGTTCATGATTTATCAGGCGTGACTTACACAAAGATTACAAAGATTGCAGTCATGCACCCCGTGGTGACGGTCGGCCGCCACGGGTTGTGAGCGTTTAATCAACACGGATAAGGTGACTATGTGGATTGCCTTCGCTATCGAGAGCATCCCATCCCATGCGCCAAACCCTCAGTTTGTCTCACGGGTGCTGACGGGGAATATTCATATCTTCAGATTCAATCCGCCGGCGACAGCATCTTTCCGCGTGGCCGCCTACTGGAAAGAGCAATTCATGCACGAAATAGCCGACGAGGTGATTGATCTGTTGCTTGTGCGCTACGCAACCACGCCAATCGGTTCGCTTGTCGCTCGTCATCTTTCAGTAGGTTGGCGGCGTATTCTCGCGCGTTACGAACAGCGATACGCCTTAAGTGAACAGAGATGCCTGTTATGACTGCTTCTCGATTTCGATCTGGGACGATCCGGCGGCCGACGGAGCGCGCAGTGGGCGTATGGCCTGTGCGAGATCATGAGACCGTTCTTAACTGGCGGCGTCGCTGTATTGAGGACGCGCTTATGAGACGCCTGCTTGTCAATCATAGTCGTTCGCGGAGGACCTTCGTAAGGTGCCTTTGCGTTGAATGCGCCGTGAGGTCGGGAGAGGTTGTAGAACTGCTCCCATTCGGAGAGCGCCTGAACGTGTGTCCCGATCATCCTTCCTGCCTTTGAGCCTCAAGACAAAAGGATGTCTCGCAAGTCCGTCCATTCCTACATAAAATAAGAAGGCCGCCCTAGTCGGCGGCCTTGGTGTCAATCACAAACCCGCACTCGCGGGCGCACCCAACGCTCGCGCCAGTCATCCCAATAGGCTTCCCCACGGGACCAGTAGCAGCGTCTCTCATAGACGGGCTCAGGCTCAACATAGACCGGAGCGGGCGCATAGTACGGGCGGGGGGCTAATGCACCGCCTAGCAGCATCCCACCAAGAAGCCCACCGGCAACCCCGGCAGCAATTTGGCCATCGTGTGCCTGAGAAGCGGTGGGAACGAGACAGAGTGCAACAAATGCAAGCGGAAGGAGCTTTTTCACAGCCGTGTCCTGTTGGATGATAGAATTGGCGTAATATACCGCAAAATGTATGGCGAATGAATGATGGTCGATGAATAATGCGCCCTCGGTCAGCCGTAAGCCGCGGACGTACTCGGTCTTCAATCCGACTCCAACAAACCGACGAGCGCGTCGGGAGCGGTCGGGTTTTGTGTGTCGAGCATTACTTGAATGTATACGCCCCTGTGAATGCACCGTCGTTGTTGCCAATGGCATCGACCGTATTGCGACCTGGCCGGTGAAGCCAGAAGATTGAGCCAAAGCCAGTTACTGGACCGTCAGGGTGCCGTCCGCCTTGCCACCGAAGTCGTCGTAGAAATCATACTTTCCCGGCTGGAGCGGCCGCAGCTTGATGACGCCTTCGCTCTTGGCGGCGATGACTGTTTCGACGCGCAGGGAGTTGCTCTCGAATTCCATCGACTTGGGATCGAGGTTCTTGACCGTCAGCGCCAGCGGCGTGTTGGCCGGCGCATGCAAGGCCGAGGGCTGAAACTGGCCGTTGCTATAGGTTACCGTGAGGCTCGCCGCCTGCTGGGCGTGGGCGACTAGCAGCGGCATGGCGAGGCTAAGGGCCGCGGCAGCCGCGACGAGGAGAACAGTGCGTGCAAATGACATGAAGATATCTCCGGTGCTGGACGTCAGAATTCGACGGCGAACTTGAGCCGCGCGCGATTGCGCTGAAATTCGGCGAGATTGAGCGAAACCGGATTGCCGATCTCGCGGCCCCAAACCTGGGTGTTCCAGGCTGCGGTCATGAACATCTTCGGCGCAAAGCGGACATAGAGCGTGGGTCCGAGCATCACCGCGTCGCCGGTGAAGTCGTGCAGACCGAAGCTGTCGTAGTGCCGCAGGTACCAGACCTCGCCGCCGATCACCACGTCCGGCGTTACTCGCCATGATAGCGCGGCCGAACCGCCGAGCTTGGCTTCGCGCACGGTTTCGTCGAGCGCGGTAAGGGTAACCTCCGGCTCGTAAAGGAAATTGAAGCCAGCAAACAACCGGTTTTTGACCAACTCGAGATCGGCATTGATGGTTGTTTCGAGTTCGTAGTTGCGGATACGCTCGCCGCCGGTTTCATCGATACGGCGGAATGTCGGCTCGACCGCCAGCGTCACCGCGAGCGGATTGCTCGACGTGCGCTCGAGCGCGAGATAGCGGAATTCGGCGAATCCGCCGCTGAGGACCAGCCGCCTTCGGTCGTCCAGATCCGGCACGTTGCGGATATCCTGCGTGGACCCTAGCGCGCCGAACTCGATCTGGATGAACTGCGACGGCGTGAACTCGAACTCATATTTGGTTTCGCTGGCCCGATAGCTGCCGTCACGTTTGCCCGGGCGCGGAATGACGTTCCGGGCGCAAACTCTGTAGCGCCACCGCCGCGCGCACAGGTTGGTTGAAGCGGCCGTAACTACGAGGCTGGCCGCAACTCAGTATTCAATTCATTGAAAACACGGTCGCTGGCTGAAGTTTCACGACCGGGCGGAAGGAAATCAGGGCGGCGGCCAGGCTAACCACAAGAACCGCTGCGGCGCCGACCAGCGGAGTGAACCACATCATCCGGAACGGGAGTCCTTGAGAATCTGTCAAACGGCCTGCGATCGCACACATGCCAAGTCCGAGACCGGTTCCGACGAGCGCACAAAACCCAGCCTGGACGCAGACAATCGATATCAACATCTTCGACGTCGCGCCCATCGCCTTCAGGACAGCATACTGACCAAGGCTTGCGTGGGTGAACATGTAGAGCATCACACCCGTGACCCCGAAGCCGACGGCCATGGCCAGCACCAGCATTGAGGCGACATCGCCGACGTCCTCGGAGTTCATCAGGAACCACCAGACGGTGTCGGACCGGAACTCCTGCGCGGTCCGTGCGCGCAGACCGGTCGAGGCCTCGATGCGCGCAGCAAGTTCATGTGAATCGATGCCAAGTTTGGCCTTGACCAGTGCAAAGGTCAGGATGCGCCGCTCGGGCGGCAGGACGCGAGAGGCGTTGGCAAACGTCATGTAGAGGAGCGGCCGGGGCGGGAAACGCGGCAAGGCTGATGCGACGCCTTCGATCTTGACGCGGTGCCCGTTCACCACGACGTCGTCCCCGGCCGTGACCTGCCGTGTCGGTACGTCAAGATGGGGGCCATCAGTCGGCCAGAGGTCGCTTGGTCGCGCCGGAGTCTCCAGCTTGCCCTCAGTGCCACCCGCTGCGGGCACAGCGGCGTCAGGATGATGAAGCACCGTCTGCGAAAGGCCATCTTCAAGCGAAGGCGCTCCAGCCAGCGTCGCGTCATCGACGCCAATGATCTGGAAAACCTGGATCCCTCCGTTGCCGAACCGGACGGCCGAAGCGCCGAGCGCCAGCGGCCTCGCGGACGACACGCCGTCAACGCTGCGGATTCTGTTCAGGGTAGCGCCAGGCATGTTCACGGTCTGCTCGGGCGTCACGATCGCGGGGTCCATGACCCATACGTCCGCGGCAGGATTCTCCGCGATCAGGGCAAAGCTGCGCGTCATGAACCCGCAGAAAAAGGAGGCGGCGAAGGAGACCAGAAAGGCGGTGAAGGCAATGCCGAACAGCAGGGCGAGGTATCTGGCCCGGTCGGCGATCAGCATCCGCATGCCCAGGCGCAGCACCTATCGAACTCCACCTGCGAGAACCTCGTCCGGGGATGCGTCGATGAACACGTCCAGTTGCTGCCCCACGTAGACCGGCAGCGCGGTGGGATCAAAGCTGTAGATTACTTGCAGTACCCTCGTGTCGGTCCGCTCGATGCTCTCGCCTGTCAGGGATGCCTTGCGTACCGCCATCGGCTCCAGCCGCTCGAACTTCAACGATGTCTTGAGATCCGGGTTTCCCCGGACGAAGGCGACTGCGGGCGCTCCCTGCTTGACCCGCCAGGCTTGTTGTTCGTCGATGTCCACACGAACATGGAGCCGCGCATCGCCGCCCAGGACCATCAACGGGGGATCAAGTACGCCGGTCGTTGCGAATTCGCCGGTGCGGATCTTTACCTGCATCACGAGTCCGTTCACCGGCGCGGTGATAGTGTATCTCGACAACAGGATCTTGAGGCGCTCGACGTCGGCCTTTGTGCGATCCAATGTTGCCTGATCGATCGCGACCACGAAGCGCCGCCGTCGCAACTCCTCGACAGTAATGGCATCCCTGTTGGCCTTTGACAGAGCCTCTCCGCGATCGAGGACATCCTTGTCCCTGGCAAGCGTCGCCTCTGCTTCACCAACCTGGGCAGTCGCCGGTAGCAATTGGGCTGTCAATTCCCGATCATCGATTTTGAAGAGGACCTCCCCCGCACGGACGTGACTGCCAGGCCTCACCAGCACGCTTGCAACAACGCCTGAGACTGGCGTCCCGATCGCAATGTTCTCGGTGCTGGCTTCGACAATGCCCGTACCCGCCACGTTCGAGGCGAAGGGAGCTTCAACCGAGCGTGCAGCCGGTGCCGAATAGGCGGGCTGATGTTCACCGGTGAGGATTTCGAAGGCGGCGGCAATAAGGCCCATGACCGCCAGCGCGGGCAACACATACTTGCCGATCATGACGGCATCTCCAGTTCGACCGCATCGTTGCAGCTGATGATGGCTCCATCTTCCATCCGCACGATCCGATCCGCGTAGTTCATGATGCGTGCGTCGTGAGTCACGACGATCACCGCGCGATCGGTCTGTCGGGCCTGGGCGTGCAACGTTTCCATCACCATCTGTCCTGTCGTTTGATCCAGCGCGCTCGTCGGCTCGTCGCATACGATGAGTTTCGGGTTGTGGACGAGGGCGCGGGCGATGGCTACCCGCTGCTGTTGGCCTCCGCTCAGCTCGTTCGGTGACGCCGAGGTGCGATCGCGGAGACCCAGTTCGTCCAGAATCTTGACGGCCCTGCTTTCGGCGTGGTTGCGGGAGTGTCCGCCGATCAGAAGAGGGACGGTGACGTTGTCGAGGATCGAGACGCCCGGTAGCAGATTGAATCTTTGAAAGACGAACCCGACCGTTGCACACCGAAAGCGTGCACGCTCGAGCGGTGTCATTCGCGCAAGATCCCGTCCCAGTACCACGCAGGTCCCGGAATCGGGGTCGAGCAGGGTCGAGATCACGGAGAGCAGAGTGGTCTTTCCGCATCCCGACGGCCCCATAATCATCAATATCTCACCACCTCTGACGTCGAGATCGACTCCTCGCAGCGCGCGGACGGCGGTTGGGCCTGAGCCGAACCCTTTCATTAGACCGCGGCAGTAAACGACGCTGGAGGAGGGATGCATGTCGAAGTCGTTCCGCTTGATTTGTAACAGTCGTATCATTACATTGTAGCTATGTCACAACTTAATTGGCTGCTTCTGACGTACAAAGTGCCCGCGGAGCCGGGCGCCAGGCGGGTCGCGCTATGGCGTCGCCTGAAAGGCATGGGTGCGGTTTATCTTCAGAACGGTGTCTGCCTGCTGCCGAAGACGGACACGCATGTTCGGCAGTTGAAGATGGTCGAGAACGAAGTCGCCGAGATGGGTGGCGAGGCGGTCATTCTGGAGACGGTTGCGCTCGACAAAGGCCAGGAGGGGAAAGTCATCGATCGATTCAACGCCGACCGGGACGATCAGTACCGTGAATTCCTCGGGCGCTGCGCAGGCTTTGAGAAAGAGATCGCGAAGGAGTTCTCCATCAACAAGTTCACGTATGCCGAACTCGAGGAGGAGGATACTGATCTCAAAAAGCTTCAGGGGTGGCTCGGGAAAATCAAGAAACTCGATTTTTACGGCGCCCCCCTCGCCACGGAGGCGGAGAAGAAGTTGCAGGATTGCGAAGCATTGCTTGAGAGTTATGCGCAGCGCGTGTTCGAGGCCCAGGACGAAAATCACGCCAGGGAGTGAGGCCTGATTACTGACCAGCCGATGGTTCGCGATATCGGGTTCTGTTGGTGCTACTCGCCCAGCGCCTGTATCTTGCGCTCGGCCTTGAATATCTTGCTCAGGGCCTTGCCACTCGGAGCCTTGCGCTTCTTGGCGTCGGTCGTCAGGCGCGCGGGCCGCGCCTCGCGTCGCGTGCCCACCTGACGCACGCCAGCGGCGCGGAACGTGTCGAGCGTGGCAGCGCCAAATGTCCGCACCGTGAAGAACTGCGTCAGCAGTCGCCCCTCGTGCGACCCACCTTGAGCGCCACGTCGGCCATGACACCACGCACCACGTTCTCGGCAGACGCGTTGATGCTCTTGAGCGCCGCGCACTGCCGTGAGCTGGCATGCCATAGCATATGTCCGCTCGGCTCTAACATTTCCCCGAGGTTCGGCGGCAATCGGCCCGCAAGAATTTAATAGGTCCTGAACAATCGCTCGCGCTCGACGCGAAAAGCTTTCCCATAGTGCTTGATTACCTCAACGCGCGCGCAGGCGAGTCGATTCGGGTGGCCCCGCTTCCAATGCTGCGCGGCGGTCGGCGACTGCATGATCGAACAGTTCGAGTGCTAGGCCAAAGGCTGCGAGGTCTTCTTCGTCGATGGCGCCATCATCATGGCACTCGAGCGTTTCGCGTATGATCGCGTCGAAGTCGCGCTGCATCACCAGCAATGCCTCGACCGATTGCGCGGTGCTCAACTTCGAGATCATCGCCATGATCTTGTTGCGGAGTTCAGTGATTTCTTCCCGCTCATCGCGCTTCAGATATTGACGCAACCAAGCGCCGGCCGAGCCAATGCCGGAGAGCAGCAGGAGAGCGAACCAGAAGTAATCGCCGTACCGATCCAGGAAGGTGCGTTCAGTGCCATCGATATAGGCCGCCGCTCCGCGATGCACGGGCAGTGCGGCGTCCTTGTCGGTGTCCGGCTTCTTGATGTGGGGGCCGCCCGGCACTTCCCTGGCCAGCCTATGGCGAGCAGCAAGCGCCTGCCGGGTGAGGGTGGCGACCGTGGTCTCTGACAAAGATTTTCGCGCTACGATCAGGTGGCTCACGCCGACGGTTTCAACCTTGTCATCCGGCCATGCCGGGTTCGCATTGAAGGCGCTGCCCGGGATTTCCGCGGATTCATAGAGCGGATGCTTCAGGGCGATCGCTTCCGAGACGTCGATCGGGAGAAATTTCGGCTCGCCTCTGGCGCGCGTCGTCGCGGCAATCGCATCGGCGGTGATCTTGCTGTCCACCGGGCCGACCGTCATAAAGGCGTCGAGGTTCGGGTCTCGCGCCAGCTCTTCGATCTGGTCGGTACCGAACTGCGTGACCGCGACCTTGTCAGGGGCAACGCCAGATTCAGTCAGGATCATCCGTAGCAAGGCGATATTCGCCGGCGTCGTGCCGATCACGCCGAGCCGATGGCCCTCGAGTTCGTCGATGGCCTTGATTTTCGGCGCCCTTCGTTTTTTCGATACTCTGCCAGGAAGACCGGAAGGCCACCACAGCACGGCCACGTCGTTGCGCACGATGACGACCGCTTCGGCTTCGCCGGGCATGTCCAGATCGCCGCGCGCAACCGCGAGATCTGCCGTGGAGGCGCCGAGAAGGGCCAAGCTTTGCGCCGCTCCCTCGGTAACGATGGGAGACAGCCTCACTGCATTTCGACCGCGGTCGAAGGTTTCCGCCATCGCCTGGATCAGCTTCTGATCGTTGCTTCCGGGCGGACCAACCGCAATCCGAAGCGTGACCGGCCGCAAGGCGTAATACAGTCCGCCCGTGGCGGCGGCGAACACCAGCAGTCCGGCGAGGAGAAGCTGTAGCAACGAGTTCCGGCGTTTACGGCGCCGGTTCTCTTTGAGATCGCGGACATCGTCGTCTGATGCAGACATTGTTGCTGCCGGGCTAAAGCGAATAACCGAAAAAGACTTCTGATCTGAGGAATACCACGGTTCTCGCCGCTGGGCGAACTTCCGGAAAGCCGCGAAGTGATCGCCTATTGCCTTATCGGAGCTGGCGGGAATAATGATGAACCGCATCATAGCCGCCGGTATAGCCCAGGCTGCGAAGTCCTTCGAACAACCTGATCAGCGTCAGCCGGTCCCGCGTCGACGCCGCTAAAACACTGAATTGTTAGAAAAGCCCGAAGCAGTTCCTGCCGGTGTTCGGCAGCGCTCGACATTTCAGGATATGTTGAAGCGAGGCGCGACTGGCTGCGTGCTAATGCGTCCGTGCCTTAAGGAAAGCACGCCGTAGCATTGATCGGAACAGTGAACGTCCCGAATCCCACGTTCATAGAATAGTTGATCGATGCGCTCACGGAACCGCAGGTTGCGGCAGCATAGGTGAACGTGGGTGACACGCTCGGACCAAAGTAATGGCTACGGCGTAGTGAAGGCTCCCCACCAGGAATAGTGCAATGCACAATGCGAACGTGCCGATGAGCAACGCGATAAAGACCGGCGCCACGATGGCAAATTCTACCGCGGTCGTGCCTCGTTCGTCGTGCCACACAGTATTTCATCGCCCGTGAAAAATGCAGAAGCCGTCCTGGCGGAATGATTTCGCGGGTTTTGGAAGTATTCGATATTGCTGGTTTTGGGGATGTCGATATCGATTTCCTTGCAATTTGATTTGGCGGAATCGGCGTGATTCCATGTCTCCGGCTGGGTTGAGCGCGATCGCGTTGCATGGAATTCTCCGTGCGATGCTGTAAACCGGCGGCGCCCGCGCCCGTGCGATCGATTCCGAGCTTGCGACGGGCCACGCCGCGGCTGCGAAGTAGGGCAGGATATTCTGTGGAATGAAGCGTGTCCGCGACGCGTAGACTGACGATCGCCATGCGCGGATTGCTGATGTGTAAAGAATCGCTGCGGCACCAAGAGGTGGAGGTCGTCCTTGGCGCGCGTCATCGCGACGTAAAGCAGCCGGCGCTCCTCCTCGATCTCTGCGGTCGTACCAGCGCCAAGATCCGATGCAATGCAGCCATCAACGACATTGAGCACAAACACAGGTTTCCACTCCTGGCCCTTGGCGGAATGAATGGTCGACAGGATCAAATAGTCCTCGTCGAGCAAGGGAACGCCGGCCTGGTCGCTGGTCGCGTCCGGTGGGTCGAGCGTCAGTTCGGTGAGGAAACGCTCCCGCGACGGATAGCCTGCCGCGATCTGCTCGAGCTGGATCAAGTCGGCACGGCGGGTCATCGCGTCTTCATGGATGCGATCAGACACCAACCGCCTTCAATCCTCAATCCTGCTGGCGTTGAAGCCCGGCGGCCACGGACTCACGGTCGTCGGCGACGACGCCCAATTCATCTATTCGTTTCGCGCTCTCTGTCTTGCCGGTGCCGGTCGGCATGACGATGGTGGCGGGCTTGTCGGACGTGCTCCAGTGCGCGAGCTTTGAGGATAATCTGGTTGCGCCAAGTCTTGACGATCTCCTCGGGGACTTCCTTGGCGTCCGCAAGAGCATCGTTCGAGGCGCGTCGCAGTTTCGGAAACAGCCACCTGCCTCTGTTGGAAGCCAGACCTTCGGAGATCTCCTGCAAGGGGCCATCTTGAGTGCCGCACGTCATGAGGTTTCAAGAGAGCAGAAATGTTCGTTCTATCAAAGATGTACAGCATACTAACCTCCGGGTTTTCTGGCGGATACGCCCAGCTGCTCCTTAGGTGGGAGCTGAAAATCGGCAACTGTCAACGATGCCGCGATGCGAGGTGGTGGACAGCGCCGCCGTCCAGCCGCCCCCCAAAACGCGCCAGCCGGCGGGAAACCTACGATCGAAGAAGCTTATGGAAGCGGTAGGCGACATCTTGTCTTTAGGCTGCTGCTATCGGCGCCTTGGTCGATTTACTCAACGCGCTGCCGTCCAGATCGACCTCGTCGCGGAACGCGAGTCCCTGGGACTGAGCCTTCTTCATGATCCATTGGAGCGGTGCCTGGGGCAGCAGGTCCGTCGCATAGCCGACGATCCTTTCAGCAATCTTCAGACACGCTTCATTTGGTTCTCCTTCCGACTGTCGTCGGTCCGTCGCGGGTTGTTCGAAATCATGGTCGATCCGTCATGTCGATGGTTTGGAATCAATTGCCCTCAGTGGGCATTCGTGCATGGTGCCGCAGCAGGTCACGTGTCCACGAAGACCCCGCCAATATTCGCCGACCATCGCGCGCCTTCGATGTTCGAGAATGATCGGACAGCCGAGCCCGTTGCCGTGGCAATCTCTCCGGAGCAGAGTGCGTCCCCCTCGATCGGTGCGTCCGCAGATGCAGGCGCTTCGCCCGTTGCGGAGCATTCCTGTCTTCGCGTTGATCCGGCCCACGCCGGCGGCGATGAAGCCGGTGTCGAATGCGACCGCCTCGCGATAGACGGCGCGCAGCCCAAGCTGATCGGCGGCATTCTCGGCCGCGAGCTCCACCTCACCGGCCTCGCCATGTGAAAGTTGCGCCTCGCTGGGCCAAAATCCCGTCTCCTCCGCGGTCTCCTGCCACAGAGCGAAGGCGTGCAGCTTCTTCCACCACGCCGGCGCGGTCTCGTCTGTGATGCCTTCGCCAGCGCGCAGGCCGATGCAGAAGGATCCGCCCGGATTGATGTGCCGCTCGGGGCAGCACGCCGGCAGCGTGCTTCCAACCAATCGTTCGGACACTCTGATCTCGTTGCCGATGGAGATGGCTCGGAGCTGAAAAACCCTGGTGAAGGCCTTGCTGCTCCGCACCGCGACGGCGTCGATCTCCGCCTCACGGGCGTGGATCGACCGGAACTCGGCCCAATTCGGGCAGCATCGTGCGAGCGCATCGAGCGACATGATGGCCGATCATCCCCGCGTCGGCGTTGGCGACGCCGCGTGAGATCGTGCCGCCGGTTCGCTGCGCAGGATCTGCACCGCCGGAGCCTGTGCCGTCATCAGCAGGTCTGACGCCGAATCGAAGGACATCAGTCGCCCGGACGAGAAATGCTTGCGGATGGTCGGGTCGGCGATGCCGGTCGCGACGGCGCCGAGGCGGACGCCGCCGCGTTCGATGGCCTGCTGGGTGCGTTCGGCGTCGACCGTGGCGCGGCTGGCCGCGCAACGGACGCTATCGTCGCCGCGGTGACCCAGCCGGGTCATGGGCGTCGGGCCGTATTCGATGCCGACAGCGAGATCGATGGCGGCGTCAGATTGGACGGCTTCCAGGCAGAGATCGAAGGACGACCTCATGGCCGAGGCGCACAACGCTGCTTCCCGCACGCTTCCGGCAGCGTCATCGGCACGTTCGCCCTCGGCTACGCAGCCGTGGATGCAGTCCCCGATGAAGCGCACGCGTTTGCCGCCGAAATCCTCCTTTAGAACGGAGTTAAGTTCTTCGCGGATGACGTGAACGATCTTGACCGCCTCGCGGATCGCTTCCGAACCTCCTTGAATCGACTGATCGACGAAATTGGTGAACCCGTCGATATCCGCGAAGATCGAAGCCATCCCCATCCGGATCGAGTTCGCCGGGGAGAGTTCGCCGAACTTGACCGAGGACAGCGGTAAGTCGGGGCGCTCGAAGCGGAACATCGGCGCCGAGAGGTCGGACGCGACGGCGGAAGCCGTACGGTCGAGGCTGTCGAAGGCGTACTTCCTCACCGCGGTCGCGATGTAGGCTTCATCGAGCGTCAAGCCGCCTGCATGCTTGCGGATCGCCTCGGCGGCGACACGCTTCTGAGCCGTTTCGGTGAGGAAGATGCCTTGCTCGGCTCCGGAAGCGACGAGCTTCGCCGCGTGGTTCGCGGGCCGCCCCAGGAAGAGAGTGTCCTTTTCATGCGCGCCGCGTCCCGTAGTCATCGCAAGGCACTTGCCGTGATCAATGCCGAAGCGGATGCGGGAAGGGAAGCCGTGAGCCTCGCCGACCTTCTGTGCGGCTTCCGTGAGCTTGCGGGCAAGCGCCACAGCTCGCTCGATCTGCGCAGCGGGGTCGCCGACCGGGGAGGCGACGACGGCATGCAGGCGAGCACCGTGATAGTCGATGCGGTCGCCGTCGTCGCCGTCGACGAGAGAATCCCATACCCGGTAATGCATATCGAGGAAGCGCAGTAGACGGCGATGCGCGGCCTCGGTCTCCTGCCCCTGCTCAGTCACCAAATCCTCGAAGTCGAGGAGCTGGCCGTAGAGATGGGCGCCCTCGACCACGAAGGCTTCACTGAGCGGCATGCGGCTCAATAGTCCGCGCTTGGACAGAACCGCGCTGTCGAGCGCCACGCGCCGATCGACTTCGGGCACGGTTTTCAAATGTTCGCGAATCCTCGATTTCGCGCGATCTTGATTCCAGGACATTACCTTCTCCTCAGATGGAATAGACGTCGAGTTCGACGCCGTGCTTCACTTCCACCTTCATCGGGCCGCGGAAGGTGTCGGGGTCTGCGCCCGAAGCGACCATTAGGTCGCGCAGCGTCGGGCTGATTCTGATCTCGCGGAGTTCGGGCAACTTGGCCTGTTCGTACCTGGCCGCGATGTTGACGGCCGCCCCGAGGAGCGTGACGGCGATTCTGTTCTCCGCGCCAAAGTCGCCGAACGCGACATCGCCAGCATGCAGACCGATGCGCAGACCCAGGGGCAGGCCGTGCTTCTCGAAGTAGGTTCTGCACTCCGAAGCTACCTTGCGTACGCAGGCGAGCACGGCGGCCGGTTCGCATTTTTCGCGGTCCCCCGAGTCGATGAACCAGTACGCCATCGCTCCGTCGCCCATCAGCTTATCGATCTGGCCGCCGCCAACTCTCACCGCATTGATCTGGATGGCGGCGAGTTCGCTGAGATGGGCGGCGACCTCCTTCGAGGACTTTGAGGCCGACCAGGTGCTGAAGCCGGCGATGTCGCTGAAGAAGATGATTGCGCGCCGATCTTGGATCGAAGGCCGCTCGCCCCGGGTCGCCATCTTGACGAGGCCCAGTGCGTCACCGTCCGAAAAGCGGCGGAGGAGGCGTTCGTGTTCGGAGGCGAGGCTGCGCAATTCCGAGCGCGCGCCGGTGGCCTGTTCGAGCTTGTGGTTGATGACGCTCGCGAGGGTCAGCGTCCAGATGACCTTTTCGTGGCTCTCCAAGCGTTCCTGGAACGAGGCGTCGATGCAGAGAAGTTTGACCGGTCCGATGGCCTTGACGTCGGCGGTCCGGGTGCCGGCTTTGCCCGACAGCACATGGACTAAGCCTTGCTCGCCGACGAGCTCGCCGGCAGCGCGGAACGCCACCATCTGGTCGTCGGCGCGGACCTCGACCTGACCGCTGATGACGAGCCAACATCCTCGAACGCGATCGCCACGTCTGCAGATCAATTCATCCGGAATGGCGTCGAGAACCGTGGCGAGGTGCGTTCGCTCGAGTGCGTTCTGGATCGCGGTCGGATCCGGACAGAATTGCTGGAGAAAAACGTCGAGCTTGCACTCGACATTGGCGGGAAGCGGCATATCTCGTGTTCCACTTGCGCGTGCAAAAGGGGTTAAAAGGCAGCTATCGTCTTTCGCCACATATTAAGTATGTCTATTCCGAATATGCCGATTTAAATGCGCGAGCACCGCCTCGTCGAACGGAAGCCGTTGCCCGGACCCAGCCGATGTTGAACGAGATCACGCCGCGAGAACCCTCGCGCTGCGGCCCCAACGCCTCTCGACGATCGTGGCGCCATCGAGCACGTTAGGCGCGATAGCACGCAGTTCGTCGCTCCATGTGCCGCCGGCGGCTTCCACCACTGCGCGCCTGGCGAATGCCGCTCTGCACGCCGGTTCGTGCCGGCGAGGATCCTGCGCCCATCTCACGGCGACCAGATGGGGACTGCCGTAGAGGTGTCGAGGCCTGCACGAAGACTGTCGCCCGGGGCGGAGATCGCGATCGCGTGGCCGGCCGCCGCGTGAGGCTCTGTCCAGCCGTAGACGATGGGGATGCGACGTCCCTGGGCGCACCGGATCGGGCGAGAGCGTGCGCGACCGGCGCGCCGACCGATCCGCAGCCGAGCACGGCGCGCCGATCGGCAGCGAAGAAGGTTCCGAGCAAGTCCATCCCGAACAAAGTCCAGAACGTGCTGTGGGGGGCGAGCCGCCGGCCGTTGCCAGTACGCCGGCTGCAACAATCTGCTGATCGGTGAGCAGATCTCCGGCGCCGCGCGGTGCGCGACTCCTCCGACGATTGCCCATCCTCTCTGGTCTCACCATGCCCGTCACTGTGCGTCTCAAAGTTGATTCATGGTTCGTTCGTTGCGCCAGATTGGGGGACGAGCCGAAGCTCGCCCCCCAATCTTTCTTGTTTTCACTCAGTGCCGCGACGTCGAGCTAGGCGACGAATGGCTGCAATCGCGCGCTACGTTACACCTCAGACAATCTGCGATAATCCCGTAGAAAAGTTAGCTTCCCAATCAGCGAGCCCTAAAAGAAACGGACTCGCATAGCCCAATGCGGGCCCGTTCGGTCGTTGGACGGCACTCATTCCTTACTACGGCAATGCTTTCCTTCCATTTGCGGAAGTGCATTGGGTCAGTGCGGAAAAACTATGATTCCACTCACACTCGCTCATCGAGCTAACTCACGAACACCCGGTCGTGCTGCCGCACGTATCGCACTTCATGCAGGTGCCGTTGCGCACCAGCGTGAAGTTGCCGCACTCCGAGCACATCTCGCCTTCATAGCCTCTTGCTTTCGCTTCGGCGCGGCGCTCGGCCTTGGTCGGCGCGGTCGAGTGCGCGGCCGTCTTGCTTTTCTGTTGGTGCTCCAGCCGCTCGGTCGGCGAGAGGTCGTGTTGCTCGGTCTCCTGCTTCAGCGCGACCGCGCCTTCCGTCGCGTCGCCCGCGTGCGAGGAGGAGAGGGCGGTGACCTTTGAGCCTCCGCTCCGACCCTCTCCGGCGAGCGTCGAGGGAGAGGAAAACCCGCTTCTTGCGCCGCCTTCGCTGGCAGCGGAAGAGGGAGACGATCCGCGCGCCTCGCCGCCGCCGCGCATGACGACGAGGTTGTCGGTGCGCGAGCGGGTCAGGCCTTTGGAGACGTAGCGGGTCGCCTGCTGGCCTTCCGGCTCCTTGCCTTCCGCGACGCCCTTGCCGATGGCGTCGAAGCCGGACTCCGAGGGATCGACATGCGCGAGATCGAAGCGCGACATGTAGCTGACCGCGAGTTCGCGGAACACATAGTCGAGGATCGAGGTCGCGTACTTGATCGAGTCGTTGCCCTGCACGGGCCCCGCGGGCTCGAAGCGGGTGAAGGTGAAGGCGTCGACATATTCCTCCAGCGGCACGCCGTATTGCAGGCCCAATGAAACAGCAATGGCGAAGTTGTTGATGAAGGAGCGCAGCGCCGCGCCTTCCTTGTGCATGTCGATGAAGATCTCGCCCAGGCGCCCGTCGTCGTATTCGCCGGTGCGGAGATAAACCTTATGTCCGCCGACGACAGCCTTCTGAGTGTAGCCCTTGCGCCGGTCCGGCATCTTCTCGCGCTCACGCATTACCACGATGCGCTCGACCAGCCGTTCCACCACCTTCTCGGAAACGGCGGCGGCGCGCGCGGCCATCGGCTTCTCCAGCAGCGCCTCGATGGCATCGTCGTCGTCATCGTCGTCGGCGATGAGCTGCGAGTTGAGCGGCTGCGACAGTTTGGAGCCGTCGCGATAGAGCGCGTTGGCCTTCAGCGCCAATTTCCAGGAGAGCAGGTAGGCGGACTTGCAGTCCTCCACCGTGGCGTCGTTCGGCATGTTGATGGTTTTGGAGATCGCGCCCGAGATGAACGGCTGCGCCGCCGCCATCATGCGGATGTGGCTCTCCACCGAGAGATAGCGCTTGCCGATCTTGCCGCAGGGATTGGCGCAGTCGAACACCGCATAGTGTTCGGCCTTGAGATGCGGCGCGCCTTCCACCGTCATTGCGCCGCAGATGTGCACGTTGGCGGCCTCGATCTCGCGCTTGGTGAAGCCGACGGCGGCAAGCAGGTCGAAGGCCGGTGAGGCCAGCGCCTCGGCGTCGATACCGAGCGTGTCGCGGATGAAATCTTCGCCGAAGGTCCATTTGTTGAAGGCGAACTTGATGTCGAATGCGGTCGGGAGCGCCTTCTCTACCTTCGCGATGGCGTCGTCGGTGAAACCTTTGGCCTTCAGCGTGGACATGTTAATGCCCGGTGCGTTGGACAGCGAGCCGTGACCGACCGCGTAAGCCTCGATCTCGGCGATCTCGCTTTCGCGGTAGCCGAGCGCGCGCAGAGCTTCCGGCACGGCGCGGTTGATGATCTTCCAGTAGCCGCCGCCGGCGAGCTTCTTGAATTTCACCAGTGCGAAGTCGGGCTCGATGCCGGTGGTGTCGCAGTCCATCACCAGGCCGATGGTGCCGGTCGGCGCCACCACCGTCACCTGCGCATTGCGATAGCCGTGCTGCTCGCCGAGCGCGAGCGCATCGTCCCACGCCTTGGTCGCATGGGCGACGAGTTCGGGCTGCGGGCAGGAGGCATGATCGAGCGGCACCGGATTGACGGCGAGCGCCTCGTAGCCGGAGGCCTGACCAAGCGCGGCGCGGCGATGGTTTCGGATCACGCGCAGCATGTGGCTTGCGTTCTTCCTGTGGCCGGGGAAGGCGCCAAGTTCGCCGGCCATCTCGGCGGAGGTCTTGTAGGCGATGCCTGTCATGATCGCGGTCAGCGCGCCGCACAGCGCGCGGCCTTCCTTGGAGTCATAGGACAGGCCCATGGTCATCAAGAGGCCGCCGATATTGGCGAAGCCGAGGCCCAGCGTACGGAATTCGTAAGACAGCTCCGCGATCGCCTTGGACGGGAACTGCGCCATCAGCACCGAGATTTCCAGCACGACGGTCCACAGCCGGCTCAGATGCTCGTACGCCTCGACGTCGAATCGCTTCGTGGCGACATCGTAAAACGTCAGCAGATTGGCGGAGGCGAGATTGCAGGCGGTGTCGTCGAGGAACATATATTCCGAACACGGATTCGACGCGCGGATATCGCCTGACGCCTTGCAGGTATGCCAGTCGTTCATCGTGGTGTTGAAGTGCAGGCCGGGATCGGCCGAGGCCCAGGCGGCGTAGCCGATCTTTTCCCACAGTTCGCGCGCCTTGAGCGTCTTCGTCACCTTCTTGTTGGTGCGGCCGATCAGATTCCAATTGCCGTCGGTCTCGACCGCGCGCAGGAAGTCGTCCCTCAGCGACACAGAGTTGTTGGAGTTCTGGCCGGAGACGGTGAGATAGGCTTCGGAGTCCCAGTCGGTATCGTAGACCGGGAAGTCGATATCCTTGTAGCCTTGCTTGGCGAACTGAATGACGCGCTTGATGTAGTTGTCGGGCACCAGCGCGCGGCGGGCGAGCTTGATCTCGCGGCGCAATGCGGGGTTCTTCTCCGGCACGAAGCAGTCGTCGCCCGAGCCCTCGCAGTTGACGCAGGCGCGCATCACCGCCTTGAGGTGCTTCTGGTTGATCCTGGAGCCGGTGACCAGCGCCGCGACCTTCTGCTCCTCGCGCACTTTCCAATCGATGTACTGCTCGATGTCGGGATGATCGGCGTCGACCACCACCATCTTGGCGGCGCGGCGCGTGGTGCCGCCGCTCTTGATCGCGCCCGCCGCGCGGTCGCCGATCTTGAGGAAGCTCATCAGTCCGCTGGAGCGGCCACCGCCCGAGAGACGTTCGCCTTCGCCGCGCAACCGCGAGAAGTTCGAGCCGGTGCCTGAACCGTATTTGAACAGGCGCGCCTCGCGCACCCACAGGTCCATGATGCCGCCTTCGTTGACGAGGTCGTCCTCGATGCCCTGGATGAAGCAGGCGTGCGGCTGCGGATGCTCGTAGGAGGATTTCGACTTGGTCAGCTTGCCGGTCTTGAAGTCGACGTAGTAGTGGCCCTGGCCGGGGCCGTCGATGCCATAGGCCCAGTGCAGGCCGGTGTTGAACCACTGCGGCGAGTTCGGCGCGACCATCTGGCGCGCCAGCATGTAGCGCAGTTCGTCATTGAAGGCGCGCGCGTCATCTTCCGAACTGAAGTAGCCGCCTTTCCAGCCCCAATAGGTCCAGCAGCCGGCAAGCCGATCGAACACCTGCTTGGATGATGTTTCGCCGCCGAAACGCTCGGCCTCGGGGAGGGCGGCGAGTGCCTCCGTGTCGGGCACCGAACGCCACAGCCATGAGGGGACCGTCTCTTCCTCGATTTTCTTCAGGCGCGCCGCAACGCCCGCTTTCCGGAAATACTTTTGCGCGAGCACATCGGAGGCGACCTGCGACCAGAATTCCGGCACCTCGACGTTCTCGAGGCGAAACACCACCGAGCCGTCCGGATTGCGGATCTCGCTCGTCGTCAGCCGGAAATCGATCTCCGCATAGGGTGATCGGTCGTCCCTGGTGTAGCGCCGTTCGAATTTCATGTCCCTTGCCCCGTAACTGACCGCGCCGTTTCAGCGGCATCGGCGATTTCCATTCGCGGACTTGGTCCGCAGTTCGGCCGCGTGATCCCGGCCGTTTGGCCTCCGGGGCATGAGCAGGGCGGAGTTGGCTCCGCGGCCGATCATACTCCTAACGCCTCACGCTGCGACTCGAGCCGTTTCGGCCCGTTTTTGACGTCCCCAAACGTCTTGTCGCCAAGGCAGACATCCCTGCGCCCCGTCCGCTGAACCGGCGACGGAGTGGTCAATATGAAACCCTTGAGGGAGCCTCGGCGTAACCCGGATACATGCACGCCGAGCGGATCAAAAGCTAAGGCAATCCCCTCCGATCCGTCAAGGATTAGTATTCATTTCTCAATGAAATACTAAATATGGTGGAAAGAGAGGAAAACCAAGGGTTGGCTCGCCTTGGGACAAGGTCAAGTATCGGTGAGTCCTCAAGGATTCCCAAACGAAAGAATCCGCGACGGGCCTGTAGAGCAGAGCTTCTCACGCTGTTCACAAGGACAACTATTTATTGATCGTGAGGGGTTGCGTTCCAGCGACTCGGAGCTCCTCGCTCAGGAGCGGGCAAGCTTCCTTCCAGGGAAGGGCAATAACGCCATTCTGGCGATCGATTCCGCACGACTTTCCCCCATGTCCGGGCTGGCTGGAGCCGATTCGAATCATCGCGCATCGCCCTTATGCGAATCAAAAAAGAAGCGGTGCCAAGGCACCGCTTCTGGATTGGATGAAGGGTAGGGTAACGACCCACGGACTCTAAGTTGCGTTAGGGACAGGGATGACGCAGACCGTCGTAGCCGAGATAGGTGCCCGAACGCACGTCGTATGATTTGAACCGCTGCTGGCAATACGCGACATCGCCGCTCGGAGCGACTTCATAGGTTGGGCCGTCATCATAGTACCCATAGGAGTCATCGTAGTAATACGGACTGGCGAACGAACTGCCGATCGCCGAGCCCACGACGAAGCCCGGAAAGAAGCCGCCGCCATAGTAGCCGCCCCCGCGCCAGCGGTGGCCGCCATGCCAGTGTCCACCCTGCCAGCCGCCGCCGCCAGCCCAATGTCGGCCGCCACCACCGCCCGGTCGCATGCCCATGTGACCACCCCCGCCGCCACCATGACCCATATGCCCGCCGCCCCCGTGGCCGCCCATATGGAAACCGGCGCCGCCGGGTGCTTGGGCCTTGGTCTGGGCGAAGCTCGGCGAGGTCGTGGCCAGCGGCACTGCGAGCGCAATGACAGCCGCGGCTAATACTGGTTTGAAACTCAACATATTTTCAACTCCGTATCGTGATTCCGGTGTATCGAGCCTTGAATTCCAACGTGGCAATGCAAAGCAAGTTCCGCAATTCGGAGTTACGGAATTGTCATCCGGCTCTCTTGTGCTGCGACTCTCCATCGCAGCCAGCATCCGCGATGGATGACAGACGGCCAAGATACTATTGATGAACCCTGATGGATCGACAGGGTTTGATCGCGTTATTCCGCCGCCTCGCTCGCATCCCGTCGCTTCGGCTTTCCTGCTTTCTCCAGCACCGGCTTCAGAAATTGTCCGGTATAGCTGCGCGGCGCTTTCACGATGTCTTCCGGCGGTCCCCAGGCGACGATCTCGCCGCCGCCGTCGCCGCCTTCGGGGCCGAGGTCGATCACCCAGTCGGCGGTTTTGATGACCTCCAGATTGTGTTCGATTACCACGACGGAGTTGCCCTGCGCCACCAGCTCGTGCAGCACATCAAGAAGCTTCTTCACGTCATGGAAATGCAGGCCCGTGGTGGGCTCGTCGAGAATGTAGAGCGTGCGTCCCGTCGCGCGCTTCGACAGCTCCTTGGCGAGCTTGACGCGCTGCGCTTCGCCGCCCGATAGCGTGGTGGCTTGCTGGCCCACATGAATGTAGTCGAGGCCAACGCGGTGCAGCGTCTTGAAAGTTTCGCGAACGCGCGGCACCGCCTTGAAAAATTCGGCGGCTTCTTCGACCGTCATGTCGAGCACGTCCGAGATCGACTTGCCCTTGAACAACACCTCCAGCGTCTCGCGGTTGTAACGCTTGCCCTTGCAGGTGTCGCAGGTGACGTAAACGTCGGGCAGGAAGTGCATCTCGATCTTGATGACTCCGTCGCCCTGGCAGGCTTCGCAGCGTCCGCCCTTGACGTTGAACGAGAAGCGGCCAGGCTCGTAGCCGCGCGCCTTGGATTCCGGCAGGCCGGCAAACCATTCGCGGATCGGCGTGAAGGCGCCGGTATAGGTCGCGGGATTGGAGCGCGGCGTGCGGCCGATCGGCGACTGATCGATGTCGATGATCTTGTCGATATGCTCCAGTCCTTCGATGCGATCATGCGGTGCGGCGGCTTCGCTCGCATTGTTGAGCTTGCGCGCGATCGCCTTGTAAAGCGTGTCGATCAGCAGCGTCGATTTGCCGCCGCCGGAGACGCCGGTAATGCAGGTGAACAGGCCGAGCGGAACTTCGGCGGTGACATTCTTGAGATTGTTGCCGCGCGCGTTGACCACCTTGATCGTGCGACGATGGTTCGGCGGCCGCCGCTCTGGCACATCGACCGCCAGTTCGCCGGTGAGATATTTGCCGGTCAGCGACTGCGGATTCTTCATGATATCTGCTGGCGTGCCCTGCGCCACAATGTGCCCGCCGTGCATTCCGGCTCCGGGACCGATGTCGAGCACATGATCGGCGAGACGGATGGCGTCCTCGTCGTGCTCGACGACGATCACGGTGTTGCCGAGGTCGCGCAGCCGCTTCAGGGTGTCGAGCAGGCGCGCGTTGTCGCGCTGGTGCAGGCCGATGGAGGGCTCATCCAGCACATAGAGCACGCCCGTCAGGCCCGAGCCGATCTGCGAAGCCAGCCGGATGCGCTGGCTCTCGCCGCCGGACAGCGTGCCGGACGCTCGCGACAGCGTCAGATAGTTGAGGCCGACGTCGAGCAGGAACGACAGCCGCTCGCGTATCTCCTTGAGCACGCGGCCGGCGATCTCGTTCTGTTGCGGCGACAGCATTTTCGGAACGGTCTCGAACCATTCGCCGGCATGACGCACCGACAATTGGCTGATTTCGCCGATGTGCTTGCCGCCGATCCTGACGCACAACGCTTCGGGCTTCAGCCGATAACCCTTGCAGGCGTCGCATGGCACGTCGGAAAAATACTTGCCGAGCTCTTCGCGCGCCCATTCGCTCTCGGTCTCGCGGAAGCGGCGCTCGATGTTGGTGATAACGCCCTCGAACGGCTTTTTGGTATCGTAGGAGCGCACGCCGTCTTCATATGAGAACTTGATCTCGGCGTCGCCCGAGCCGTGCAGCAGCGCGGCCTGCGTCTTTTTCGGCAGGTCCTTCCATTTGGTATCCAGCGTGAACTTGTAGAATTTTCCGAGCGCGGTCAGCGTCTGCAGATAATATGGCGACGACGATTTTGCCCACGGCGCGATCGCGCCCTTGCGCAGGGTCAGTTCCTTGTCGGGAATGACGAGGTCTTCATCGACATGCTGCTCGACGCCGAGGCCGCCGCATTTCGGGCAGGCGCCGTATGGGTTGTTGAACGAAAACAGCCGCGGCTCGATCTCGGGAAGGGTGAAGCCGGAGACCGGGCAGGCGAACTTTTCCGAGAACAGAATGCGTTCGGGCCCGCTTTTGTCGTGAATCTTCGCAGTCTTCTTGTCGGACTTCTTTTCGTCCGTGGCTGCTGGTGGCGCATCGGCATATTCAATCACCGCAAGCCCCTCGGCCAGTTTGAGCGCTGTCTCGAAACTTTCCGCCAGCCGTTGGCCGATGTCGGGCCGCACCACGATGCGGTCCACTACGACGTCGATGTCGTGCGGAAATTTCTTGTCGAGCGCCGGGGCGTCGGCGAGTTCGTGAAACGCGCCGTCGATCTTGACGCGCTGAAAGCCCTTCTTCAGATAATCCGCCATCTCCTTGCGGTATTCGCCCTTGCGTCCGCGCACGACCGGCGCCAGCAGATAGAGCCGGGTGCCTTCGGGCAGCGCCAGCACCCGGTCGACCATTTGCGACACCGTCTGGCTTTCGATCGGCAGTCCGGTTGCGGGCGAATAGGGCACGCCGACGCGCGCCCACAACAGCCGCATGTAGTCGTAGATCTCGGTAACGGTGCCGACGGTGGAGCGCGGGTTCTTGGAGGTGGTCTTTTGTTCGATCGAGATCGCCGGCGACAGCCCGTCGATCTGGTCGACGTCCGGCTTCTGCATCATCTCCAGGAACTGGCGCGCATAGGCCGACAGCGACTCGACGTAGCGGCGCTGGCCCTCGGCATAGATGGTATCGAACGCCAGCGACGACTTGCCGGAGCCGGAAAGGCCGGTGAACACCACCAGCTTGTCGCGCGGAATTTCCAGGTCGACATTCTTGAGGTTGTGTTCGCGCGCGCCGCGGATCGTGATGGCGCGCGTGGCGGAACCTGGTTGTTGCCGCTTCGCCTTGATGACTTCGTCCATGACAGGCTTTTCCGGGCGCGAAAGTCGCGCCGCGTTGGGGTGCGCCGCACCGGGCGAAATCCCCGGCTAGTGTGGTGGTTCGGAGGTCCGCTTCATTGTCTCGGCGAGCCCCTCAAGCGAATTTCTGAACCCAAACCACACTAGAATCATAAGGTTGCCGGTGTCCCATTGATTCCGACACTCGCATCGAAGGGTTGCTGCAAGGACATGCGAACTTCGGAGTCGGGACACTAGCGCCGTGTGTGGCTTATCTCTGGAACGTAGATAGAACGATGGGATATTTCCAGAGGCGGCAGCGATCATCAACGATTTCGCCGTGCGGATAGTCCGGCCGCATCGACACGGCTGCCCGTCTGCTCTTTCCGAACCCGGAGGCGCTGGCCGCATTCAAACAAAAAGGCCGGCAAAAAGCCGGCCCTTCGTCATTTTCCAAAAGATGTTCGGATCAGATGTGATCAGTACCGCGCCACGGCCGGGCCACCCCAGCGGTAGTTGATGCGCGCGGTGACGAGGTCCACCCCATCCTGATGGATGTTGTCAGTTGCGAACAACCCGCCAGCATTGTTGAGGAAGTCGTGGCTGGCGCTGTTCGTGAAGATATGATCGTACTCGAAGCCGAGCGACCAGTTCGGCGCGAAGCCATATTCGAGACCGACGCCGATCACGCCACCCCAACGGGTGTCACTGGCGCTGCTGGCCGCCGGAATTCCGGTTGCGGTCACGAGGCTCCGATAGCGGTTGGACGTCACCGCCGCGCCGCCCTTCACGTAAAGCAAAGCAGCATCCCAGGCGTAACCGATCTGACCGGTGAACAGGCCGAACGCGTCCACGCGGGTCTCGTTGGTGTATAGCGGATTAAATGCGCTGAGGTTGCGGCCGTTCAGGTCCGCCCAGTTGCCCTGGGCTTCAAGGCCAAACACCCACGCATTGGACTGCATGCGATAGCCGATCTGGCCGCCAGCCGTTCCGCCGGTCGCATCATGGCAACCTTCGTTGGCTACGGCCGGAAAGGTCAGGTCCCAGCAATTCCTGCTCGATCCCCAGCCGCCGTTCGCGCCGATGTAGAAGCCGCTCCAATCATAGATCGCGGCAACCATCGGAGGAGCCTTGGTGTAGCGACGCGGGGCGAGGTCGGCCGCAGCGGCGGGCGCGGCGCTGAGACCAATTGCGAGAGCACCCACAGCGCCAATCAGTAGCTTGTTCATTTCAAATCCCCGGGAATTTCAAGTTCGTCTGGACGCGAGCGTCTGTAGCAGCCTGAATTCGTTAGATGC
>NZ_MKRN01000003.1:45400-50891 GCF_001896955.1 Nitrobacter sp. 62-13
TGCCAAAACCCGCCCGTGGCTTCCGTGGCCTCCTGACATCTTTCCAATCGGATCCACCGCCAATTTTCCGTCGCCTCTTGAGAACAAATATGGAACATTATATATTGGACCGGTGGATAACCGGCGAATTGACCGTCTCGGCAAGATGACGGGAGTGTAGGGTCGCAACCATTGCCGCGAAGGCGGGGCCGGCATTGCACCGGCGGCCTCCATTCGAATTGGCAAATCGGGACGAGATTGGAGAACGGCGATGGCGGGTAGCGTGAACAAGGTCATTCTGATCGGCAACCTCGGCGCCGATCCCGAAATCAAGCGGACCCAGGACGGCCGGCCGATCGCCAATTTGCGAATCGCCACCTCTGAAAGCTGGCGCGACAGGACCAGCGGCGAGCGCAAGGAGAAAACCGAGTGGCATCGGGTCGTGATCTTCAACGAGGGTCTCTGCAAGATCGCTGAGCAATACCTGAAAAAAGGTGCCAAGGTTTACATCGAGGGCCAGTTGCAGACCCGCAAATGGACCGATCAGAACGGCGTCGAAAAATACTCCACCGAGGTCGTGCTGCAGAATTTCAACTCGACGCTGACGATGCTCGATGGCCGCAACAGCGGCGGAGGTAATTTCGGATCGGATGATTCCGGAGGCGATTTCGGGTCGGGGAGTCCATCTGGCGGCCAGCGCCGCGCCGTTGCGGCTGGCGCCCGCCGCGGCGACATGGATGACGATATCCCGTTCTAGAACTCGCTTCTGATTGAATCAGAAGCGAGCTCCAGATTGTTGTTTTGACGCGGTTTTCTTCACGCGGTATCCATCCGCCGATCGAGCCCGAGGACATGCTTCGCTCGAAATCGCTACAGGGAGTGAATTCGGCATTCCGGGGGTGAGTTCGGACGGTCGCGACCCCGGCGAATCAAATTCATCCCACTGTAGTTATTTGTCGATTGTCCCTGAACTGGTGGCGATCCCGGCAGGATTCGAACCTGCAACCCGCGGAGTAGAAATCCGCTACTCTATCCAGTTGAGCTACGGGACCGTAAGGCCAGTCACATCACCGCAATATGAAAAATCAGGCCTCGCGCCAAGCCCCGATCCGAACCATTCTGATTGATCGGGCGACGAACCTGCGGAGGATGCCTGAAGCTGGCTGCAATTCTTCCGAGTATCCTTCGAGCGAAATTCTGAAGCCAAACCACACGAAAATCACAAGTTTGTCGATATCCTTTCGAGTCTGGATTTCGCTACGGATCTAGGCGAGGCAGACTTGGTCGAGACACCAGGCGGCACTCGTCCGCACAGGGAGCTTTTCATGACCGGTTTGGTTCGCGCCGTAATCCTCTGTGCAGCGCTGGCGATTGGGCTTGTTTCGGCGCAGGCGGCGGATAAGGCTTTCAAGCGCGACGATCTCGCAGACGCGGCGATCAAGCTTGAGGCCCAGATCAAGAGCGAAGCCGGGACCATCACCAAATCGGCTCCGACGCTGCGGACCGACGCTGACGCCGCCTTCAGGCGATCCGATTTTCGCAGCGGCCTTCAGATTCTCGGCCAGATCGCGACCGTCGCACCCGACGACAGCGGCAACTGGCTACGCCTGGCGCGGACGATTTTCCAGATCAAACCGACCACGAGTCAGGAGCAGACCTTCCTGCTGGAGCGGGCTTCCACCGCCGCCTATATCGCCTATCAGCGGGCGCATGATCCTGGCGCCGAGGCCGACGCGCTGGCCGTTCTCGGTCGCACTTTCTCGGAACGCAAGCTGTGGCGTCCGGCGCTCGACACGTTGCGGCTGTCGCTCGATCTGCGCGAGGTGGCTGACGTTCGCGAGCAGTACGAAAAGATGCGCGACGACCACGGCTTCCGGCTGCTTGATTACACCGTGGATTCGGACTCGGCCTCGCCGCGGATCTGCTTCCAGTTCTCGGAGGACCTTGCCAAGCGGACCGACTTTTCGCCGTTCGTGACGCTTGCCGGCGCCGACCGTCCGGCGCTGTCGTCGGAAGACAAGCAACTCTGCGTCGAGGGTCTCAAGCACGGCGAGCGTTACAACATCAATCTGCGCGCTGGCCTGCCGTCGACCGTCAAGGAAAGCCTGCCCAAATCCGCTGAATTCAACGTCTATGTGCGGGACCGCAAGCCGTTCGTCCGCTTCACCGGCCGCGCTTACGTGCTGCCGCGCACCGGGCAGCGGGGCATTCCGCTGGTCAGCGTGAACACGCAAGCCGTGTCGGTGCAGGTGTTCCGGATCGGCGACCGCAATCTCATCAACACCGTGATCGACAGCGACTTCCAGAAGACGCTCAGCGGCTATCAATTGTCGGACCTCGGCAACGAACGCGGGGTCAAGGTCTGGTCGGGCGAGGTCACGACGGCTTCCACGCTGAACGCCGATGTGACGACCGCGTTCCCCGTCGACGAGGCGCTCGGGAACCTGCAGCCCGGCGTCTATGTGATGACGGCCGCGCCCAAAGGACCGGGTTCGGCTGGCGACGACGAGTCCGGCTCGCTGGCGACCCAGTGGTTCATCGTCTCCGATCTGGGCCTGACTGCCTATTCCGGCAATGACGGCATCCACGTGTTCGTCAATTCGCTGGCGACGACCGATGCCGTGGGCAAGGCGGAAGTCCGTCTGATCGCTCGTAACAACGAGATTCTGGCGACCCGCAAGACCGACGAGTCCGGCCACGCGCTGTTCGAGCCGGGCCTCGCCCGAGGCGAGGGCGGACTGTCGCCGGCGTTGCTGACGGTGAGCGCCGACAAGGCCGACTATGCATTCCTCAGCCTGAAATCGAACGCGTTCGATCTGACCGACCGCGGCGTCTCGGGCCGAACGGTGCCCGAAGGCGCCGACGCTTTCGTTTACGCGGAGCGGGGAGTCTATCGCTCGGGGGAAACGGTCTTCCTCACGGCGCTGTTGCGCGACGGGCAGGGCAATGCCGTGACCGGCGGGCCGCTGACGCTCGTGGTCGAACGGCCCGACGGCGTCGAATTCCGCCGCGCCGTGCTGCCCGATCAGGGCGCCGGCGGACGCAGCCTGAGCCTGCCGCTCAATTCGGCGGTCCCCACCGGGACGTGGCGGGTTCGCGCCTTTACCGACCCGAAGGGGCGATCGGTGGGCGAAACCACTTTCATGGTCGAAGATTATGTGCCGGACAGGATCGAATTCGACTTAACATCCAAGGAGAAGCAGATCACTGCTGAAGCTCCGGTCGAACTTAAGGTCGACGGCCATTTCCTCTACGGCGCGCCGGCATCCGGCCTGCAGCTCGAAGGCGATATTCTGGTCTCTCCTGCCGAAAGCCGCGCGGGTTATGCAGGCTATCAGTTCGGCGTCGCCGACGACGAGGAGAGCGCCAGCAACGAGCGAACGCCGATCGAGAGCCTGCCCGAAGCCGATGCAAACGGGGTCGCGACGTTTCCGGTCAGCCTTGCCGCGCCGCCGTCATCGACCCGCCCGCAGGAAGCGCAGATTTTCATTCGCATGGCGGAAGCCGGCGGGCGCGCGGTCGAGCGGAAGATCGTGCTTCCGGTCGCGCCGGCCGCCGCCATGATCGGTGTGAAGCCGTTGTTTGCCGACAGGAACGTTGCCGAAGGCGACAAGGCCGGATTCGATGTCGCGTTCGTCGCCCCAGACGGCACCTCGCTCGCACGCAGCGGCCTGCGCTACGAACTGCTCAAGCTCGAGAGCCGCTATCAGTGGTACCGCCAGAATTCGTTCTGGGAGTACGAGCCGGTGAAGTCGACCAGACGCGTCGCGGACGGCGACCTCTCCATTGCCGCGAACAAGCCCGCGCGGATCGAATTTTCTCCCCAGCCCGGACGCTACCGGCTCGATGTCAAATCGGCCGATCCGAACGGTCCGCTGACCTCGGTTCAGTTCGATGTCGGCTGGTATTCCGACGGCAGCGCCGACACGCCCGATCTTTTGGAAACCTCGATCGACAAACCGGACTACCTGTCAGGCGATACCATGACCGTGTCGGTCAACGCCCGGACCGCCGGTAAACTCACGATCAACGTTCTCGGTGATCGGCTGCTGACCACCCAGACCACGGACGCCAAGGAAGGCACCTCGCAGGTCAAAATCCCGATCGGCAAGGATTGGGGCACCGGCGCCTATGTGGTGGTGACGCTGCGGCGTCCGCTTGACGTCGCCGCCCAGCGGATGCCGGGCCGCGCGATCGGCATCAAATGGTTCGGCATCGACAAGACGGCGCGTACGCTTTCGGTCAGCCTGTCGCCGCCGACCTTGGTGCGGCCGTCGACGACGCTGAAGCTACCTGTGAAGATCGGCGGTCTAAGCCCGGGTGAAGACGCGAAGATCGTCGTTGCCGCCGTCGATGTCGGCATTCTCAATCTCACCAACTACAAGCCTCCCGCGCCGGACGACTATTATCTCGGCCAGCGCCGCATGACCTCGGAAATCCGTGATCTCTATGGGCAACTGATCGATGGCATGCAGGGCACGCGCGGTCAGCTCAGGACCGGCGGCGATGCGGCGGGAGCCGAGTTGCAGGGCAGCCCGCCGACGCAGAAGCCGCTTGCGCTTTATTCCGGCATCGTGACGGTGACGGCGGACGGCACCGCCGAGATCAGCTTCGATATTCCGGAATTCGCCGGCACCGCGCGCGTGATGGCGGTCGCCTGGAGCGCCACCAAGCTCGGGCGCGCGACGGTTGACGTCACCGTGCGCGATCCGGTCGTGCTGACGGCGACCTTGCCGCGCTTCCTGCTGACCGGCGATCAGGGGACCATGAGCTTCGACCTCGACAACGTCGAGGGCGCGCCGGGCGACTACACCGTGAACGTAAAAACCTCCGGACCTGTCAAAATGGCCGGCAATCCCGCGACCACCATCAAGCTCGCGGCGAAACAGCGGGGCTCGATGGCGCTGGCGCTCAATGCTGGCGGGGCCGCCGGCACCGCGCAATTCGACGTCGACATCAAGGGACCGAACGGCCTGACGCTGGCGCGGCATTATGATCTCGACGTCAAGCCCGCGACCCAGATCCTGGCGCGCCGCTCGGTTCGCACGCTGTCGAAAGGCGAGAGCCTGACGCTGACCTCGGACATGTTCTCCGATCTCGTGGCGGGAACGGGCGGGGTGTCGATGTCCGTTGGCCTGTCGTCCGCACTGGACGCCGCAACCGTCCTCAAGGCTCTCGACCGCTATCCTTTCGGTTGCTCCGAGCAGATTACCAGCCGCGCAATGCCGCTGCTCTATGTCAACGATCTTGCGGCCGGCGCGCATCTCGCGATGGACACCGGCGTCGACGACCGGATCAAGACCTCGATCGACCGTCTGCTGGCTCGGCAAGGCTCGAACGGCTCGTTCGGCTTGTGGTCGTCCGGCGGTGACGATCCGTGGCTCGATGCCTATGTCACCGATTTCCTGACGCGCGCTCGCGAAAAGGGATTTACGGTTCCCGATCTCCTGTTCAAGAGCGCGCTCGATCGCATCCGCAACTCGGTCGTGAATGCAGCGGAGCCGGAGAAGGA
>NZ_MKRN01000003.1:50930-61753 GCF_001896955.1 Nitrobacter sp. 62-13
CAGAAACGGGACCGCGCCGATCGGAGACCTGCGCTATCTGGCCGATACCAAGCTGGACAATCTGGCGACGCCGATCGCCAAGGCGCAATTGGCTGCGGCGCTCGCGCTTGTGGGAGACCGGGCGCGGGCGGAACGCGTGTATGCGGCGGCGGCCCAAAGTCTCGCGCCGAAACCCGCCATCGAGTTCGGTCGGGCCGACTACGGCTCGGCTTTGCGCGATGCAGCCGCGCTGGTGTCGCTGGCGGGCGAGGGTAACGCACCGCGTGCTACGGTGACGCAGGCGGTGCAGCGGGTCGAGGCGGCGCGCGGACTGACGCCCTACACCTCCACGCAAGAGAATGCGTGGCTGGTTCTGGCGGCAAGGGCGCTTGCGAAGGAAACCATGTCGCTCGACGTCGCCGGCGCCCCGGTCAAGACCGCGCTCTATCGCAGCTATAAGGCGGATGAGGTGGCGGGCAAGCCGATCAAGATCACCAACACCGGCGACGCCCCGGTACAGGCGGTGATTTCCGTGGCCGGCGCACCGGTAAGTCCGGAACCGGCGAAATCGAACGGCTTTGCGATCGAACGAAACTATTTCACCCTCGACGGAACGCCTGCGGATCCGGCTCAAGCCAGACAGAACGACCGGTTCGCCGTCGTTCTCAAGATTACGGAGGCCAAGCCGGCTTACGGTCACATCATGGTGGCCGACTATCTTCCGGCAGGATTCGAGATCGACAATCCCCACCTGGTCTCGTCCGGCGACACCGGCACTCTCGACTGGATCGAGGATGGTCAGCAGCCGGTCAACACGGAATTCCGCGACGACCGGTTCACCGCGGCCTTCGATCGCGCCGGTAACGACAAGGCGGTGTTCACCGTCGCGTATGTCGTGCGGGCGGTGTCGCCTGGCAAATATGTATTGCCGCAAGCCTATGTCGAGGACATGTACAATCCCTCGCGCTACGGGCGCACCGGCACCGGCCGCGTCGAGGTGCGTGCCGCGAAATGACCGCATCCGACACCGCAGCAACGACGACACCGCCGCGCCGCTGGCAGCGGGTGAAGCTGGCGGCTGTGGTCATGGCGGTTATCGTGGCCGTGACCGCGGCTGCGGCGGCTGGCTGGATCGTCTCGCTGGGGCCCTTGCCGCTGGCGGAGGCGCGCGAGGTCTCGACGACGGTGCTCGACCGCAACGGCAAATTGCTGCGCGCCTTCGCCATGGCCGACGGGCGGTGGCGGCTGCCGGTCGATGCCAGGACCGAGGTCGATCCGGGATATCTCAAGCTGCTGCTGGGTTATGAAGACCAGCGTTTCTATTCGCACGCGGGCGTCGATCCGCTCGCGCTCGGCCGAGCCGCGCTGCAACTCCTGACGCGCGGCCACATCGTTTCGGGCGGGTCCACCATCACCATGCAGCTTGCCCGGCTGATCGAACCGCGGCGTCGACGGTCGATTCACGCCAAGCTGCGTCAGATCGTGCGCGCGTTCCAGCTCGAGCACGAACTCTCCAAGGATGAGATCCTCAACCTTTATCTGACGCTTGCGCCGTTCGGCGGAAATCTCGAAGGGATCCGCGCGGCCTCGATCGCCTATTTCGGAAAGGAGCCGAAGCGGTTGTCGCTTGCGGAGTCGGCGCTGCTCGTGGCCCTGCCGCAATCGCCGGAAAGGCGTCGTCTCGACCGGCACCCGGCCGCCGCGCGCGCAGCCCGCGATCGCGTGCTTGAACGCATGGTCGAGGAATCGCGCATCTCGGCGGAAGATGCCGCCCAGGCCAAGACAGTGCCGGTCAGACGCATGCGCAACCCGTTTCCGATGTTGGCGCCGCATTCGACCGATCGGGCGCTGGCGACGGTCAGGAATTCCACCATCATCCGACTCACGCTCGAATCCGGATTGCAGCGAACGCTCGAAGCGCTGGCGCGGGATCGCGCGGCCGCGCTCGGGTCCGACATTTCCATCGGAATTATCGCAGTCGACAACGCCACTGGCGACGTGCTGGCCCATGTCGGCTCCGCCGACTATTTTGACGAACGGCGCGCCGGGCAGGTGGACATGACGCAGGCCGTGCGCTCGCCGGGATCGACGCTGAAGCCGTTTATCTATGGGCTGGCGTTCGAAGACGGGTTCGTTCACCCGGACAGCCTGATCGACGATCGTCCGGTCCGGTTCGGCAGCTATGCGCCGGAAAACTTCGACATGACGTTTCAGGGCACGGTCGCGGTGCGCCGCGCCCTGCAATTGTCTCTCAACGTTCCGGCGATCGAACTGCTCGACCGCGTCGGCGCCAGTCGGTTGTCATCGCGGCTGAAACAGGCGGGCGCAGACCTGGTGCTGCCGAAGGATGAAGTTCCGGGCCTGGCGATGGGACTTGGCGGCGTCGGGGTGACGTTGCATGACCTGGTGCAGGCCTATTCCGGCATTCCCAGGCTGGGCAGCGTGTTGCCGTTGCGTGAAATCGTGCGCGACAGCGGGGCCGACCGAGAGCCTTTGCGGCTGATGGATGCGGTCGCGGCGTGGCAGGTTGGCAACGTCCTTCTGGGGACGCCGCCGCCCGAAAATGCGGTGCGGAACCGGATCGCTTTCAAGACCGGGACCAGCTACGGCTATCGCGATGCGTGGTCCGTCGGCTTCGACGGCCGCATGACGGTCGGCGTCTGGGTCGGGCGTCCGGACGGCGCGCCGGTGCCCGGCCTGATCGGGCGCGTGGCAGCCGCGCCGGTTTTGTTCGATGCTTTCGCTCGCACCGGCAAGCTATTGGTAGCGTTGCCGAAAGCTCCGCGCGGAACGCTGATCGCCAGCAATGCAAAACTGCCGCTTCCGCTGCGGCGATTTCGTCCCGCGGGTGAACTGATCCGGACCGGCAACGAGCACACGCTTCGTATCCAGTTTCCGCTGAACGGCTCGCGAATCGATGCCGGAGGAGGAGGGAACGGCATAAAGCTGTCCGCGCTGCCGGTGAAAGTCGCAGGCGGTGTCTTTCCGATGACGATGCTGGTCAACGGAAAAGTAGTCGGAGAGATCGAAAGCCGGCGTCAGCGGATGGTCGAACCGCCGGGACCCGGCTTTGTCCGGCTGACGGTTATGGATGCTGCTGGCGCGGCGGACACAGTTACGATCAGAATTCAATAGTGACAGGTTAAGCGGTTGTCCCTGCGGTGGGTTCAGCGTATGCGGAACCCCCATGGCTGAGACCCTTTCCCGTCCCCGGTTTGGACAAGCGCGCGAACCGAAAACCCCGGTGAATCCGGGACGTGGGCTGGCACTTGCGATCGACTTCGTCGCTGCCCGTCACGTCAGGTCGGTGCTCTTTCTGATCATCGTCGGCCTGCTGTTCTTTCTGCCCGGCTTCTTCAACATCCCGCCGATCGACCGCGACGAGCCCCGTTTCGCTCAGGCGACCAAACAGATGGTCGAGACCGGCGATTTCGTCGACATCCGCTTCCAGGACGAGGTGCGTTACAAGAAACCGGTCGGCATTTACTGGTTGCAGGCCGCCGCTGTCGAAACGGCGTCGTCGCTCGGGCTGCCGCGCGCGCAGATCCGCATCTGGCTGTACCGCGTTCCATCCCTGATCGGCGCGATCGGCGCGGTGCTTCTGACGTACTGGACGGCGCTCGCCTTCGTGTCGCGGCGCGGCGCCGTTCTTGCCGGGCTGATGATGTGCAGTTCGGTGTTGCTCGGAGTGGAAGCGCGGCTCGCAAAGACCGACGCCATGCTGCTGCTGACCGTCGTTGCCGCGATGGGTGCGCTCGCGCGGATTTATTTATCATGGCAGAGGGACGGAAACCTCGAGCGGCCGTCCTGGAGATATCCGGCGATCTTCTGGACCGCGCTCGCCGGGGGAATTTTGCTCAAGGGTCCGTTGATCCTGATGTTTGTGGGATTGACGATCGGGACCGTCGCCGTTCTCGATCGTTCGGCGTCGTGGCTGAGGCGTCTGCAGCCCGTATGGGGGCTGATGTGGATGCTGGTCCTCGTCATGCCGTGGTTCGTCGCGATTTTCCTGCGCGCCGGAGATACGTTTTTTACGGACTCGATCGGCGGCGACATGCTGAGCAAGCTCGCGGCGCAGGAGTCACACGGAGCGCCGCCCGGAACCTACTTCCTGCTGTTCTGGATCACGTTCTGGCCCGGCGCGCCCCTGGCGGGGCTGGCGGCGCCCGCCGTCTGGCGGATGCGTCGCGAGCCGGAAGTGCGATTCCTGCTGGCATGGGTGATTCCATCATGGATCGTGTTCGAACTGGTCTTGACCAAGCTGCCGCATTACGTGCTGCCGCTGTATCCGGCGATCGCGGTCTTGTCGATTTGGGCGCTGGAGCACCGTTTGCTGTCCATATCGTGGCTCAGGAAAGGCACGGCGTGGTGGTTCGCCATTCCGGCGATCACCCTGGTGCTTGCGGTCATCGCGACCATTACCCTGACGCGTCAACCCGTGTTTCTGGCGTGGCCTTTTGCGGCTGCGGCCCTGATCTCCGGATTGTTCGCATGGTGGCTCTATGACGACGGCAATGCCGAACGCTCTCTGCTGAACGCGGTCATGGCGGCGCTTTTTCTGAGCGCGTCGGTCTACGGGATCATTGTCGCGGCGCTGACGCCGCTGTTTCCGAGTCCCGAAGTCGCGCGCGCGCTACGAAATGTCGAGTGCATAGGGCCGAAGGTCGCCGCCGCAGGTTACCACGAGCCAAGCCTGGTCTTCATGACCGGAACGTCGACATTATTGACCGACGGCCCCGGCGCAGCCGATTTCCTCGGTCACGGAAGCTGCCGGTTCGCGCTCGTCGAATCCCGTTCCGAGCGGGCCTTCGCGCAGCGCGCCGAAGCGATCGGATTGCGCTACAACGTTGCGACGCGCATCGACGGCTATAACTTCTCGCAGGGCAAGACGATTTCGATCGCCATCTTCCGCTCGGAGGGAACGCGTTAGAATAGTCAAGTCCCTAGCGATATGCGGCGCTTGTGTATCCATCCGAAAGGAAATCGATCGCGCAATTGCCGCAGCTATCAACACGTTTCCGCGCGCCCGGGCGGAGCATCTCAAAAGAGTTGCCCACGGCGCTTGCGCGCCATAAGAAGCGGGCGCGGCCAGACCAGTTTGGCGCGGGGTTCTGACCAGCGGACCAATCGGGACGATGAACGACGACATGCCTAGCAGCACGCCTGCGCCGACAGTGTCCATTATTGTGCCCGTGCGTAACGAGGCGGAGAATGTCGCGCCTCTCGTCGAGGAGATCGCCACGGCGCTCGACGGACGATGGAATTACGAAATCGTCTACGTTGACGATGGTTCCTCCGATGCGACCGGTGAGCGGCTGGCGGCGATCATGGCCCGGCGCGGGAACGTGCGTCAGATCCGCCACGATAAGTCATCAGGGCAATCGGCGGCGGTGCGGACCGGGGTGCGCGCGGCGCGCGGCGCGATCGTTGCGACGCTGGATGGCGACGGCCAGAACAATCCGGCGTTCCTGCCCGACCTGATAACCGCAATCGAGAACGGCGGCACGCGCGTCGGTCTTGCCGCCGGCCAGCGCGTCGGACGCAAGGATACCGGATTCAAGAAATTCCAGTCGCGGATCGCCAACGGCGTACGAAGCCGGGTTCTGAGCGACGGCACGCGCGACACCGGCTGCGGATTGAAAGCCTTGCGGCGAGAAGTGTTCCTGTCACTGCCTTACTTCGATGGCCTGCACCGGTTTCTGCCGGCGCTGGTGCGGCGGGAAGGCTATGACATCGCCTATGTCGACGTAATCGACCGGCCGCGACGTTCGGGCGTGTCGAACTATGGCTTCTTCGATCGCCTGTGGATCGGAATCATGGACCTTGCCGGTGTGTGGTGGCTGATCCGGCGAAAGAAATCCACGCCCGTTGCAACCGAGATTGTGCGCCATGACTGATACGGTCGGTATGCTGTCCAGCTATCTCTACGATGTGTTCGTCACCAAGTTCGACGGCTGGGTCGTTCTCGGCTTCGTGGCGCAGGCGCTCTTCACGATGCGGTTTGTCGTGCAGTGGATCGCCTCCGAGCGCGCACGAAAAAGCGTGATCCCGGTTGCGTTCTGGTTTTTCTCGATCGGAGGGGGGACGCTTCTTCTGGCTTACGCGCTTTACCGGCGCGACCCGGTGTTCATCGCCGGCCAGGCCCTGGGGCTGGTTGTGTATTTCCGGAACGTCTACTTCATCATCCTCAACGGACGCCAATCGTCGACGTGAAGTCGTATCCGGTCAGCGCGGAGACATATCCGCCGGCGTGGAAATCCCCAACAGATCGGTTTCGCTTGGCCGTAAGGCGGGAAGCTGACCTGCCGCGTCGAGAACCGGATAGGCGACCGAGCAAATGTGCGAATGGATCCGCCGCAGATCGCGCAGCACATCGAGGTGCAGCGACGTCGTCTCGATCGTTTCGAGGCGTCCCTCGCGGAGCCGATCAAGATGCCGCTCGGTCGCAGCGAGTTCGAAGTTGCGCAGCGCGACTTTCTCGGCGATCAGCCCGCGAGCCTCATCGACATTGCCCGACATGAAGATACCGAAGGCGATTCGAAGCGAATCCATGATCCGCTTGTGAAACGCTGAAAGCTCGCTTGCGCCTTCGGGAGAGAACTGAAAGCGGCGCTTGATTTTCTTGGTGGCGAGTTCGCTCAGGTTCTTGTCGATAATGTCGCCGATATGTTCGAGGTTGATGGCGAATGCGATGATCTCCATTGCGCGATGACCCTCTCGCTCATCGAGGCTGCCGCGGGTCAGCTTGGTCACGTACAACTTGATCGCTTCATCGAGACCGTCGACGCCGTCATCCATCCGCGAGACCTGATCGACCAGGGATTTGTCATTGGTCATCATCGCGTCCATCACCCTGCGCAGCATGCCCTCCACGAGGTCGCCCATGCGCAGCGTTTCGCGCGCCGCATCGGCGAGGGCGAGTGACGGTGTTTCCAGCGCGCTTTCGTCGAGATAACGAGGCCGCGACGGATCTGTCTCAGGCGGCTTGTCGGGAAGGAGCCGCACGAGCATGCGCGCTACACCGTCGAGCAGGCCGATAAAAAGGATCGCGGTCATGACGTTGAACGCAATGTGGAACGTGGCGGTAGCCTTGGCGAGGTTCGGCTGCCATGCCAGCATGACATCCACGATCGGGTGCAGAAATGGTGTGACCAGCAGCACTCCAACGAGCCGGTTGAGCATGTTGCCGAGCGGGAGCCGATAGCTCGCGGGATTATCGCGCCGGACACCTTCGAAGACCGGATTGACGGCGCTGCCGATATTGGCGCCGAGCACCAGCGCGAAGGCCGCATGTGGTGAAACGAATTGCGAATAGGCGAGCGACATGACCAGAAGCACGCTTGCGACGCTGGAATGTACGGCCCATGTCGTAACGGCCCCGATGATAATGCACAGGACAGAATCGCCGGTGATGGCGTTCAGAAAAACCCTCGCGGCCGGTGCGTTTTCAGCCGGGGCAAGCGTCGTCAGCAAAATGTGGAGCGCCAGCAGCATCAGGCCAAGACCGATGAAGACACGGCCGACATCCTTGACGCGGGAGCGGGCGCCGCTGCGGAACGCCACCAGTCCGATCACGAAAAAGATCGGCGCGGCCGCAGAGATGTTGAACGACAGCACCTGAACGATCAGCGTGGTTCCGACGTTCGCGCCGAGCATGATCGCGAGTGCCGGAACAAGGCCTACAAGGCCTTCCGCCGCGAACGAACTCGTAAGCAGGCCGGTGGCGGTGCTGCTCTGGAGCAGGGCGGTGAGACCGAGGCCGGCGCCGAAGGCGGCAAAGCGATTGCGAAGCGCCTTGCCCAGAAACCGGCGGAGGTCCGGCCCGAAGGCGCGCAGGATTCCGCTCCGGACCATATGCAGGCCCCAGAGCAAAAGCGCGATGCCCCCCATCAGATCGAGAAGAACGAGGCTTCCCATGGGTTCCCCGTCAACAAATTCGGGTCGAAGGGTCAGGCTATCGGCAATTAGCGATGGATCAATTCATTTATTTCGGCCGACTGGAGTAAATTTGGCAGGCGAAAAATTTGGTTCGAGGCCACACTCACTGCCGGGCGTTGAAGGCCTCAAATCCCCGCTCGAGATCAGCCTTGAGATCGTCGACGTTTTCCAGCCCGATGTGCAGCCGCAGCGTCGGCCCTCCCGGTGCCCAACGCGTCACAGTGCGATACGCGGCGCAATCGAAAGGAATGATGAGGCTCTCGTAACCGCCCCAGGAGTAACCCATGCCAAACAGTTTCACGGAGTCGAGCAATGCATCGACGGCCTGTGGCGGCGCGGGTTTGAGGACGATGCTGAACAGCCCCGATGCACCGGTGAAGTCGCGCTTCCAGATCGCGTGGCCGGGATCATCGGGGAAGGCGGGATGCAGAATCCTCGCAACTTCGGGCCGTTTCGCGAGCCACTGCGCGACATCGATCGCGGCTTGCTGATGATACCGCAGCCTTACGGCAAGCGTGCGCAATCCACGCAACGCCAGAAACACATCGTCGGGACCGGCGCAAACGCCGAGCAGCCGTATGGCTTCCGTGAGCGCGGGCCAGGCCTGGGCGTTGGGGGATATGGTTCCGAACATGATGTCGGAATGCCCGCCGATGTATTTGGTCGCCGCCTGGATGCTGATGTCGACACCCTGTTCGAGCGCGCGGCGAAACAGCGGGGTCGCCCATGTATTGTCGTCGACTACGAGCGCTCCACGCGCATGCGCAACCGCGGCGATCGCCGGAACATCCGGCATCTCCAGGGATTGGGAACCGGGAGCCTCGACCATGACGGCGCGGGTGTTGGGCCGGAACAACGCAGCGATATCCGAACCGATCAGCGGATCGAAATAATCGGTCTCGACTCCAAAGCGCGCCAGGATCCCGTCGCAGAAATTCCGCGTGGGACGGTAGACATTATCGCAGACGAGGATGTGATCGCCGGTCTTCAGGATCGACAGCAGAGCGGTGGAGATCGCCGACACGCCCGATGGAACGAGGCCAACACCTGCACATTGAGGGCCTTCCAGCGCCGCCAATGCATCCTGCAGGGCGCGGGTGGTGGGAGTGCCGTGCCGTCCGTAATGGAATTCTCCGCGATGGACGTGCAGGTCATTCGCTGTCGGATAGAGTACGGTCGAGCCGCGAACGACGGGAGGATTGATGAATCCTTTTTGAGCCTCGGTGTCGCGGCCCGAAACGACCAGTCTGGTTTCCGCTCGAAGCGAATCTGTGGGTTCGCCGCCCTTTGAGAAGGTCATCTGCCTGCCGCTGCAAAGGAGGCGTTTTGCCGCTGACGCGGGGTTCGCCTCGATACTTGTTGAATCGTGTTTTCGGAGTGATTGCGTTAGTAACAGGAAGGGGAAGACCCTCGTCAACCCCTTGACCCTGCCCGCCAGTAGAGTGAATTTGATATCCGATCCGCCCGGTATCCCTGAACCCGCTGTTGGCCGGGTGTTGAGAGGCTTACCACGTTTCGACCTGTTCTCGCTCTCGGTTGATCGACAACGTCCATCTTTGGCCCGATTGGCGGAGGAAACAAATCGACCGACCGGATTCGACCTGGCGTCTGAACGGCGACAAATTGACAATCCATTGATGTCCTTGAAAGGCATTGCCATGAAATGCGTACTTGCTGTCGTTTTCGCTTTCGCCGCCGGTCTTTCGCTGCAATCGGCATCCGCGCAGGAATCGGCGAAGGCGAAGACTACGCTCGAGACGATCAGGGCGCGGGGCATGCTGTCCTGCGGCGTGAGCCAGGGATTGCCGGGATTTTCCGCCCCCGACGACAAAGGCAACTGGACAGGGCTCGACGTGGACGTCTGCCGCGCGATCGCGGCCGCCGTATTTAACGACCCAAGCAAGGTCAAGTTCGTTCCGTTATCCGCCAAAGACCGGTTTATTGCCCTGCAGTCCGGCGAAATAGATGTTCTGTCGCGCAATACGACGTGGACGCTCTCGCGCGATACATCGCTTGGCGGAAACTTCACAGGCGTGACTTATTACGACGGTCAGGGTTTTCTGGTCAGGAAATCGCTCAAGGTCAATTCGGCGCTGGAATTGAACAGCGCGTCGGTCTGTGTCCAGACCGGCACCACGAACGAACAGAATCTCGCCGATTACTTCAAGAGCAACAAGATGAAGTACGAGGTCATCGCTTTCAGCACGGCCGACGAAACCATCAAGGCTTATGAATCAGGCCGATGCGATGTGTTTACCTCAGATATTTCGCAACTCTATGCCGAGCGGCTGAAACTCTCCAATCCCGCCGATCATGCGGTGTTGCCGGAGGTGATCTCGAAGGAGCCGCTTGGGCCGATGGTGCGCCACGGCGACGATCAATGGTTCGATCTCGTCAAGTGGACGCTGTTTGCGATGATCAACGCCGAAGAACTTGGAATCACGCAGAAGAACGTCGACGAGATGGCGAAATCGGACAGGCCGGAACTGAAGCGCGTCTTCGGGACCGATGGCAATTTCGGTGAACAGCTTGGCCTCACCAAGGACTGGGTGACGCGCATCATCAAGGCGGTTGGCAATTATGGAGAGTCGTTCGATCGCAACGTCGGCGCTGGTTCGCGGCTTGGAATCGCGCGCGGACTTAACAAGCTCTGGAACCAGGGCGGCATTCAGTACGCACCGCCGATCCGCTAGCGTCAACGACTGAACCGGCGATGGCCGCCGAGCCTCGAAAACCGCCGCTGCAGTTCTTCCTGAAACTGCGACGCGCGCTCGGCGGAAAAGCCGGTTGGGGCGGGCTCGCACTGCAAGGGTTGTTCGTCGCCGTTCTGGTCTTGATCGGCTACGAGATCGTAGGTAATGCAAGGGGAAACCTTGAGACGCAGCACATCGCGTCCGGCTTCGGTT
>NZ_MKRN01000003.1:61786-65579 GCF_001896955.1 Nitrobacter sp. 62-13
CGCGTGTTTCTGGTCGGCCTTCTCAATACGCTGCTGGTGTCCGTCGTCGGCATTGTCTTCGCGACGATCATCGGCTTTGTCGTGGCGCTCGGCCGACTGTCGCCGAATTGGCTGATATCGCGCATTTCCGGCGGCTATGTGGAGTTGGTTCGCAACCTGCCGCTGCTGTTCCAGATTCTCTTCTGGTATCTTGCGGTGCTGAGCGCGCTTCCGAGTCCGAGGGAAAGCATTTCGATCTTCGACGCATTCTTTCTCAGCAATCGCGGCCTCGTCATTCCGAAGCCGGTCGGGCACGAGGGGCTTGTGGCCTTCGCCGTCTCGGTTGCGGCTGCCGTCATCGGCTGTCTGTGGCTGCGCAGCTATTCGCGCCGGGCACTTTTTCAACGCGGACGAGTCGTTGTCGTCTGGCCCTATGTTCTCGCGCTACTGCTCGGCGTTCCGCTCCTCGCGATGCTCGTCTTCGGCGTTCCCGTCACATTCGAGATCCCTGCTCTCAGGGGATTCAATTTTTCCGGTGGAACGCGCGTGACCCCGGAATTCGTCGCGCTCGCGGTCGCGCTTTCGACATATACGGCGGCATTCATCGCGGAAGTCGTGCGCGCCGGAATTCTCTCGGTTCACAAGGGACAGATGGAGGCGGGAGCCTCGCTCGGGCTCTCGCGCGGATCGACACTGCGATTGATCGTGGTGCCGCAAGCCATGCGCGTCATCCTGCCGCCGCTGACCAATCAGTATCTCAACCTCATCAAGAATTCGTCGCTGGCCGTCGGCATCGGATACCCCGATCTGTTTTCGGTGTTTGCCGGCACGACGCTGAGCCAGACCGGACAGGCCATCGAAATCATCGCGATCACGATGGGCGTTTATCTCATGATCTCGCTGGTCACCAGCGCGATCATGAGCTTCTACGGTTGGCGCGTCGCGAGGAGCATGGGCGGATGACCGATCATCCCGCACAGTCGTTCGTTCGTACCGATCTGGTTCCGGAGCGACCGGCCCCGATCACAACGACAGGCTTTTTCGCATTCCTGCGGACCCGCCTGCTCAATTCTCCGGGCAACGTGCTTCTGACGGTCGTCGGTGTCGTGCTGTTGTGGTTCATCATCGTCCCGACGATCAGGTTTCTCCTCGTGGACGCGGTCTGGGAAGGCACGGATCGAACATCGTGTCTGGCTGCGGATGCGGGACAGTCGATCGGGGCGTGCTGGCCCTTTGTTCAGGCGAAGATCACGCAATTCATTTACGGCTTCTATCCGGAACCTGAACGGTGGCGGGTAAATCTGACGTTCCTGCTGGCCGCCGTTTTGCTGCTGCCGCTTCTGGTGCCGCGGCTGCCCGCGAAGGGTCTCAATGCGGGCGTGTTCTTCATTGCATTTCCCGTCGTGGCTTTTTTTCTGCTGCATGGCGGAGGCGTGAGCGGGTTCGGCGTAAAGTGGACCGCTGGTTTTCTGTCGAGTTTCGCCGACGGCCTCGGCAACGTCGGACAGCAACTCGCGACATCAGGAGAGGGGAGCGGAGTCGGTCCGGTTTTGCAGCTTACGGGACATGCCGTTGCATGGATCGGCGACGTGGTGAATTTTCTGGCATGGCCGCTGGTCCGGCTCCGCGATGGGCTGCAAAATTCCGATCAGCCGGTCTGGTACGACTTTGCATGTACCGCCGTGAGCGTCTCGCTGCTGCTCTTTCTTTTGAACGGCGCCTTCCGAACGGGCTGGCGCACGCTGCTGACGAGCCTGATGGCGTTCCTCTGCGCCGGCGCGGTGATGGCGGTGATGCACCTCGATCGTGGCGGACTTCCGGTCGTCGATACCCGTCTCTGGGGCGGCCTGCTGGTCACGCTCGTGGTGTCGGTGACCGGCATCGTATCGTCGATACCGGTCGGAATCGCGCTGGCGCTGGGACGGCGCGCCACCATTCCACTGATCCGGATTTTCTCGGTCGCCTTCATCGAGTTCTGGCGTGGCGTTCCGCTCATTACGGTGTTGTTTTTCGCAACCTATATGCTTCCGCTTTTTCTTCCCGGAGATTTCACCGTGGATGGCCTGGTCCGGGTTCTGATCGGAATCGCGCTGTTCGCTGGAGCCTATAACGCCGAGGTTATTCGCGGCGGCCTGGCTGCGATACCGCGCGGGCAGGCGGAAGCCGCCAATGCGCTTGGCCTGTCGTACTGGAAGACGACGGGACTGATCGTGATGCCACAGGCGTTGCGGCATGTCATTCCCGGACTGGTGAACAGCTTTATCGCATTGTTCAAGGACACGTCGCTGGTCTCGATCGTCGCGCTGTTCGATCTGCTCGGGAGCTTGCGAGCCACCTTCGCGGATCCGACATGGGCGACGCCGACCACGCTGTTCACCGGGTTTGCCTTCACCGGCATCATCTACTTCGTGTTCTGCTTCGGCATGTCCCGATATTCGCTGTTCGTCGAACATCGGTTGAATCCGGACAGGCAAAGCTGAAGCTGGGACGGGTCATGACAGACGAAAATGCCATCGTTTCCATTGCAGGTCTCAATAAGTGGTTCGGCAGCTTCCATGTGCTGCGGGACATCGACCTCGACGTGGCGCGCGGCGAGCGTATCGTCATCTGCGGTCCGTCAGGTTCGGGAAAATCGACGCTGATCCGTTGCATCAACGCGCTCGAGGAATTTCAGGAAGGCCGGATCATCGTCGATGGAATCGAACTGGGCCCCAATCTGCGACGCGTCGAGGAAGTGCGGCGCGAGGTCGGAATGGTCTTCCAGAGCTTCAATTTGTTTCCGCATCTGACGGTGCTTGAAAACTGTACGCTCGCTCCGATCTGGGTTCGCAATATCCCGAAGAAAGACGCCGAGGCGGCCGCGATGAAATTTCTCGAGCGCGTCAAAATCCCGCATCAGGCCAACAAATATCCCGGCCAGATGTCGGGTGGCCAGCAGCAACGCGTGGCGATTGCGCGCGCGCTCACGATGAATCCGAAGGTCATGCTGTTCGACGAGCCGACTTCGGCGCTCGATCCCGAGATGGTCAAGGAAGTGCTCGACACGATGGTCGACCTCGCCAGGGAAGGCATGACCATGCTCGTGGTCACGCATGAAATGGGATTCGCCAAGGAGGTGGCGAACCGGATGGTGTTCATGGATGAGGGGCAGATCATCGAATCCGACACGCCTGCGAATTTTTTCGCCAATCCGCGACACCCGCGAACGCAGCTTTTTCTCAGCCAGATCCTGCGTTAGGCCGGAGCGAGAGGAATTTTCACCGTGGTTCGCTTCTCGAGCCATTGCGGCACGGGAAGGTTTTTGGAGCGCATGAAGTCGGGATTGAACAGCTTCGACTGATAGCGGTTGCCGGAGTCGCAGAGGATCGTCACGATCGTGTGGCCGGGCCCCAATTGGTTTGCGAGACGAATTGCGCCGGCGACGTTGATGCCGGTCGAGCCGCCGAGGCAGAGCCCCTCGTGTTCAAGCAGATCGTAGATCACCGGAACGGCTTCCTCGTCGGGAATGAGATAGGCCTCGTCGACCTTGGCGTTGGCGATGACCGGCGTCACCCGGCCAAGTCCGATTCCCTCGGTGATCGATCCTCCCGGGGTCGCCTTGGCCACGCCGTTTTTGAACAATTCGTACATGGCGGCTCCACGGGGGTCGGCAACGCCGATGACGATGTCCTTCTTTTTCTCCCGCAGGAATGCGCCGGTCCCGGCCAGCGTGCCGCCGGTCCCGATCGAACAGATGAAGCCATCGACCTTGCCGCCGGTCTGCTCCCAGATTTCGGGGCCGGTTGAAACGTAGTGAGCCTTGGGATTGTCGAGA
>NZ_MKRN01000004.1 GCF_001896955.1 Nitrobacter sp. 62-13
GACGCCGAGCGGATAGTAAACGCCGGAGGTTCCCCCGGTCAGCACGTTGATGAACTGCTGCGCGTGGGCGGCAGGCGCCGAGAAGGCGGCGACCGACAAGGCAACGGCAATGATGAATTTTGATGCCATCGGATTGTTCTCCCGTTTGCTTGGAAGAAAGTGACCGGGCGGCGCGACGCGGTCAACCCGCCGGCAAAGGGAACAAACGAAGGTACGACGAAAGCAGCTTTAGACATTGGTATGAGTTGAGGCACCTGCGGGTGCGCCTTCGGATCGCGCGCATATCCGAACATTGCCTCCGTCCGCTTCCACTGTTCTTGCGTGTCAGCGTGACACTTGCGGCGCAAACGTTATTGTTCCGGCGTCCAGACGGGTTTTCTTGCGGCCAAATCCGGCGGATAACGGACGGCCTGTTCACCCGTCGGTCCTTCTGCACCGACTGAGCGCAAGATCCGAGCCATGACCGAACACCGCAAGCTGCTGCGCGCGATCTTCGACGCGGCCGTGGCCGCCGCTCATCCCGACAGCATTCTCGATGCGCACCTGCCGTGCGCCCCGAAAGGTCGCGTGATCTGTCTTGCCGCGGGAAAAAGCGCCGCCGCCATGGCTGCGGTCGTGGAACGGCATTACCTCGATGCTGCGGGGCTCGATCCAGAACGTCTGGTTGGCGTGGCCACGACACGTCACGGCCACGGCGCACCGACACGCCGCATCGCAGTGATCGAGGCCGGCCATCCCGTGCCCGACGAGGCGAGCCTGCGCGGCGCCGACACTAGTTTGAAACTCGCGAGCAGCGCGACCGCCGACGATCTGCTGCTGGTGCTATTGTCGGGCGGCGGCTCAGCGAACTGGATTGCGCCCGTGAACGGCGTATCGCTCGCGCAGAAGCAGCAGGCCAACCGTGCCCTGCTCCGCTCCGGCGCGCCAATCGGCGAGGTGAATACGGTGCGCAGGCATCTGTCGCGCATCAAGGGCGGGCGGCTGGCGCGGGCGGGACGATGCGCGGAGATCGTAACGCTGGCGATATCGGATGTGCCGCGCGACCAGCCGGCCGACATTGCCTCCGGCCCGACCGTGCCCGACCCCACGACGCTTGCTGACGCCCGCGCGCTGGTCGCGAAGTACGACCTCGCGCTCGACGACGCCATCATCCGCGCTTTGAACGATCCGGCCAACGAGAGTTGCAAGCCGGGCGACGCCGCCTTCGCGCGGACGCGCTTCGAGATTGTTGCGCGCCCCGGCGCCTCGCTCGCCGCCGCCGTCAGACTCGCGCGCGATGCCGGCTATGAGGTGCTCGACCTCGGCGCCGATCTCGAAGGCGAGGCCCGCGATGTCGCCGCGGAGCATGCGAAACTGACGCTGAAAGCGCGCGCCGGCGGCCGAAAAGTCGCGATCCTCTCGGGTGGCGAGCTTACGGTGACGGTGCGCGGCGATGGGCGCGGCGGCCCCAACCAGGAATACGTGCTGTCGCTGGTATCACAGCTCGAGGATACGCCCGGCATCTCGGCGCTGGCCGCCGATACCGACGGCGCCGACGGCGGCGCAGGCAGCCCCTCGGATCCCGCAGGCGCCGTAATCGATGCCCGCACCTTCGCGACGATGCGCGCGCAACACCTCGATCCCCTCGCCTATCTCGCCAACAACGACGCCACCGCGTTCTTCGCCGCTACCGGCGACCTGCTGCTGACCGGTCCGACGCTCACCAACGTCAACGACATCCGCGTCATTCTGGTCGATGCCGCCTGATCGACAGGACGGCCGTTGCCGGTGTCATGCGGCCGACGCGACGTGCCGTTCAGGCCGCGGCTTCGTGCTCCTGACAGATCGCGCCGCAGTCGGCATCGGAGAGCGGTTCGTCGAGCACGGCGCAATGATGCGGCGAAGCGGTCCCCGGCGCGGCATTGCAGCGAAAATGCCGGCAGGTGCGGCAAATGCCGAAGGCGCGCCCGTTGTTGCGCGCGATCATCGCCGAGAGGATGGCCTGCAGCGTCGCCAGCAGTTCGCCGGCATCGCCGCCGGTGGCGACCGTGATGTCGTCTGCCAGTCGCCTCAGCGGATCGTCTCTCAACACGGCCTCGCCGCGCCGGGTGAGGGCCAATTCGACCGAGCGGCCGTCGCGACGGCTGGCCTGCCGCGACGCCAGCCCCTTCTGCTCCAGCGCGATCAGGGTTTGGGAGATCGTGCCGCGGGTCGAGCCGGCATAATCGGCCAGCGCCGCCGGCGTGCGCGAAAAGCGGTTGGCGCGCGACAGATAGCGCAACGCCTCCCATTGCGCGGGATTGAGGCCGGCAATGTTGGCGCCGCTGCGGCTCAGCCGGTCCAGCCGGCCGATCAGAGAGGCCGCGTCGCGCGCCGAAGATAGTAGCGACTCGCTATTTCTCATTGACTCCGTCCCGATGATCAGCAAGAGGTATAGTATCGACTCGATATTATCAACCGGAGTATTCCATGCCTTCGTCAATAATCAGGTCTTCCGCAGGAACGTTTGCCTCGGTGCTTCTGCAGGGCGCGTTAGCGACCTGCGCTTTCGCCCACGATATCCACGCCAAGCCCGACGCCGCCGTGCCGCCGGCCTTCGACGTCACCAGCGCCTCCGCCTCGACCGATGGCCGGCTCGCCACCTTCGTCATGGAAGTCAGCGGCGACGCCGGTTCGCTGAAGCCGCAAAAGGTCGGCAAGCTCGCCGGCGCGAAGGTGGACGCCTATGTCTGGCCGACCAAGCTCGACCCTGCGGCGGTCGGATTTGCAAAGGGCTCGGGCATCCTGGCGCTGGCCATTACCGCGCATCCGGATTTCGACGATACGCCGCTGTTCGACGAAAACGGCGACGGCGATCCGACCAACGACGGCGCCGGCTGGCATTCGCACTGGGTGGTGCTGGCCAGCGACAAGGCCTGTGCCGGCGGCCTCAAGGTGCTGGACATCTCGCCGGGCCAGGATTTGTTGCCGGCCACCGCCCCCGGCCTGCCGCTGGCGCTGGACAGCCCCGGCATGAGCCCCATCATCAAAGGCAAGACGGTGCGCATTACCATGCCGGTCAAGGGCGCGGAGAACGTCAACTTCGATGCCGTCGCCGCGCATCTGCAGGTCAACGAGACCGGCAAGGCGCCGCTTTTGTGCGTCACCGGCACCTACAAGGTTGCGTCAGGCAATCTCACGCTGCCGGGCGTCATCGTGAAGGAGAAGAAATAGGCTCGCACCCAGGCCGCTTGCGAAGCGTGCCCCGATCAATCACCGATGCGGCGGCGCGAACTATGCCGGGAGCAGCGCCGCCTCGTCGTCGTCGATCCGGTCGTCGAGCGGAGCGAACGTGCTGAGCGGTCTGGTCGATAGCGTGATCGGCTTGCGTTGACCGTGCACGGCAGGCGCCGCATGGGGTTGCCGGACTTCGCGCGACAGCGCGAACAGCGTGGAGCCGACGCGACCGCCGAGCTGGATCAGATCGCGCTCGGAGCAGCTCGAGGCGATCGACAGCGCCAGCGTATGCAGGTGGCTGCGGCGGTAGCAGAACAGTGCCAGCATCGCTCGTACATCCGGAGCGACGCTGGCGATGAGCTGAGGCAGTCCATGCTCGTTGGCCCGATACATGGCGCCCAACAGATCATCCTTGACTGGACATATGTCGTTCTCGAAAGCGTCCTGACTCGACCACATGGAGACTCTCCTGGATCAAGAGGATGCAACGCAATTTCCTAACGAGAAGTTAACCACCCGCACAAAGAGCTGCCCGAGCGCCTTGCAATCCGGTTCCGAATCGGACGGCGGGCGCGGTCCGATTCGCGGAGCCGCCGGTCAGGCGTTGAAGGCCATGACCACCGACAGACCGAAGCCGGTGAGATGATGCAGCGCCTGATCGACGCCGATCAGCGTCCAGAACCACGGGTGCCGACGCTCCTGCGTCACCTCGAAGGTCGAGGAGAGGAAGCCCTTGGCGCGATCCACGACGATATGGATCGCAAAATCGATAAAGGCGATGAGCCAGAAACGCGGCGCGATCGCGAGAATAAGCGCCAGCGATAGCGCCAGATGCACGAGGCAGTGCGCAAGCAGCGGCAGCGCCCAGCCGGTCTTTTGATCCTTGCCGATCGCCATCCACGAATTTTGCAGCACGAAATCAGCGATCACGTGCTTGACGGTCAGCACGGCCATCCAGCCAGCCAGCGGACCCACCGCGATCGACGACGACAATGAGGGAAGCAGCACCCGACGCCCCTTGTTAGTGAACCGGTTCTAGCATTCGCATCCGTTTCTTGCGAGTGTCCTGGCCAAGTCGGACTCTCCTAGTCAAGTCGGACTCTGAAGAGCCACGGCTCATGCGCCGGCTCCGGCCCGCTCCCTGATCCTCGCGATGACGCGCTTCAAGGTGTCCTGCCGCGGATCCAAATTCGCGGCTGCGCGGGCCTCGGTTATGCCGCCTGCCAGATCCGGACAGGACAATGCGCCCTCGAGCGTCGGCTTGACGAGTTGGTCGATAATCAGATTCCAGTCACTCAAACTTCGCGCGTAATCGTCGCCGTGACCCCGCACCATCTCGGCTGTTGCGACCACCGCGGCGACCGCGGCAGGCTGCTTCGTCAGGCTGCGATCGATCATGTGCAGCCAGCGCTCGACCCAGGCGCGCTCTCTGGCGTAGCGGAGGGAGGACAACCGCCATCGCCTGAGCGAGGCTTCGATCCGCAGGCGGCGGCGCCCCAGGCGGCTTGCCGCGCTGAACCGCAGGGTGACCGGCAGATGCAGCCATCCCGGATACTCCAGTATCCACAGCGCGTAGTCGGCCACGGTTTCCGGCAGCGACGACACCAGTTCGTCGAGACGCAGCTTGCGGACATCGTCCGCCGGAACGCCCTGCCCCGCTTCGGCCTCCGCAAGTTTAAGCTGCGCCATCCGGATCGCGTCATCATATGCCATGCGCACGACCAGAAGACGCGCGATCTCGGCGAACACCGTGTCATCGACGTTACGCCGGCCGATGAAGCGTCGCAGCCGGGCGACATAGAGTTGCGCATAGCCCGGTCCCTGATAATCGATCAACCGGTTGACGGCTTCGGTCGCAACCGCCCTCACTGCGCCGGGCAAGCCCGCGGGCGGTTCCGGAATCGGATCGTCATCGTCGCCGAGAACATCCGCGAAGATCGAACGGATTGCAGGCAGAAACCCGACGGCCTTGGGAACGCCGAAATTCATGCCAGCTTGGGCGTCGCGACAGCCGGCGCCTGACGTTCGGCAAGCCGCTCCTCCAGCTTTCCGATGTTCTGAAACAACCGCGCGCTGGCCAGCCGCAGGAAGTAGAACCCGAATTCGGGATTCTGGACGTAAAGCTGCTCCACCTGACGATAGCTGACGCTGAGCACCGTGCCGCCCTCGATGCATTCGAGCGACTGGGTGCGTTCGTTGGTAGGAGACAACATGCCGAGTTCACCGACGATCGCGCCGACCGGAAGCTCGATGCCGGACTCGACCAGGCGATAGCGGCCGCTGACGATGTAGAACATCGTCTCCGCTTTCTCGTTCTTGTAGAACAGCATTTCGCCGGCCTCACATTTGCGCTCGGTCATGAAGGGTTTCAGCCAGTCCATCGACAGGTCGCTGTTCACCGATTTCTTCACGTCGCGTATGAGTTGCAACATCTGGTGCAGGCGGTAGCCGTTAAGACAAAACAGCACGGCGTGGAGCCCGAATTGCAGAAAGCTGTGGAATGGAATCGCGGTGATCATGAGAACGAGATTTGCCAGCATGCCGAACACACGCAGCGGAATCATGGTCCGCATGGTATAAGTGGCGACAATGAAAACCGAAGCGGCCAGACTGCCGACGGTGCCGACGTGTTCGGCTAAATGTGATGTGTCCATGGCGATCCAGCCAATTTCCTGACGGTGATGAGGTTCGCGGCAAATCTTCTGCCAGCCCCGGCCGCCGGGGGGCGGCGTGACATATACACCGAATCACATTCAACTTTTCGGCAAAAGCGGTTCTGCCAGGGCACGCAGCCGCCATCCCCCCGGTGGCGGGGGGAGTTCAATCGTCGCGTCGCGCACTTCCGTCCGAAATCGACCTAGAATTCTCCGCCCGGCGCGCCCTTGTTCGAACCAGCCCGATCGTTGCTCTTTCGGCCAACAGACTGCAGATAGGCGACCAGATCGTGACGTGAGGGTGCATCGAGCACACGCACCGGCATGCGTGCTCCGGGCACGAATTTCTTCGGGTCGGCCAGCCAACGGTCCAGATTGTCCCGGGACCAGACCAGACCGGCGCTCTTGAGCGCCGGCGAATAATGATAGCCAGGGACCGCACCCGCCTGGCGGCCAACCACGTCGCCCAGCCGGGGACCTGTCTTGTTGGCGTCCAACTCGTGACATGCCGTGCATCGCTCGCTGAAAAGCTGCTTGCCGTGAACCGGATCGGGCGGCGCATTGGGCAGGAAGCGCGCGAGATTCTTGCTTTGCGACGGATTCACCGACCGGAGAAGCGTGTAGCTGAGCGTGATCGTATCGACAGCGTGGTTGTCCGGATCCTCCGCAAAGGCTGGGTCAACGTAAAAGACAACCGGCATCTCGATCTTCTGATGTGGATCGAGGCGCTCCTCGTTGAAACAGAAACACTGAATTTTATTGAAGTAGGGCCCGCTGGTATTCGGCGTGACGTTATACGTCGCGTGGCCAACGATCGACTCGTTGCTCAGATTCTCGGCCGTGAAGAAAACCATCTTCTGCTCGCCGAGATGAACCGTCACGGTGCGCTGCTCCGGCTCGAACCGCCACGGCAGATCCGACGCAACATTGGTGTCAAATGCAACCGTAACGGTCTTTTTGGAGGCGACGGTCGGATCAGCATAGGCCCGCTGCGTCGTTCCCCCGTATCCGGTCGCGCTGCAGAACACGCGATATATTTTCGGCGCGTAGGCCACGAGCCCGAGCATGACGCAAAGCATGGCAACGACGGGCAGGAGAATGTTCATATGCTTGCGGTAGCTCGGTTTCATTTCGATCTCTCCACGTCGATGTCTCCGCGAGGTCAAGCCGGCGCAGGGATTGATGCAAGGCAAGCGGTCCACTGCGGAATGCGGGCACATTAATGCAAAACGAGATATCGCCGGCGCATTCGCCCGTGGATTGACGAACTTGTGATCTCGTTCGAATTGGACGATCATGTCGCTCATATCGAGAGCACGAATCCTCCAACGCGGGTCTGTGCGATGAATAACGCGACAGAAAGTGCCTTCCACGACGTGGCTGCATTACGCGACGTTCGCTTCAGGACTGTGTTGGCTGGCTGAGTAGGTGCGCTCTCGCATCGCTGGTGTCTTTCGTTCTGTGGTGGCATGCAATCGGGAGCCCGATGGGGAAGTGGACCGAGGAATTCCGGCGCGGATGGCAGGGCCTCTCCGAGCCTCCGGCGATTCTGGGTTTCGGGCTCGCGGCAGTCTGCCTGACGCTCTCGACCGCGTTCCGGTTCGGAATCTCGCTGTTGCGTCCCGACGTGCCTTACAGCCCCTATCTTCCCGCTGTTTTCGTTGCGGCGGCGTTCGGCGGAGAACGGGCCGGAATTGCCGCTGCGATCGGCGGCGCTGTTCTGGGCTTCATGCTGGATTTCGGCGGGGCGGCGCAGGGGCTGGCCGCGGCGGTGCTCATCGCTGTCTATTCCATCGTCGCGGCGCTCGTCATCCTGGGCGTACGACGCCACCGTTCGCTGGTGACGCACTATCGCGAGCTCACAACGCGCCTCGACAAGGAACAACACTACCGCGAATTCGTGATGAAGGAGCTTCAGCACCGGCTCAGGAACAAACTCGCCACCATCCACGCCGTGATCAGGCAGGCGCTCCGCGATTATCCGGCGGCATGGATCAGGGTCGACAGCCGCATGCGCGCACTATCGGCGACTGACGACCTGATCGCAAACACGGACGGCCGCGGTTGCGACATCATCGATCTCCTGCGGCTGGAACTCGACCCCTACGGCAACGTCCGTTTTACGCTGAACGGCGACCCCTTGTTCCTGCCGGAAAAACTCGCGATCAGCCTGGCGCTGATGTTTCACGAGCTCGCTACCAATGCCGCCAAATATGGCGCATTCTCCACCCCCCACGGCTTGCTCCATGTCTCCTGGACTGTAACCAACGACATCCTGTCGATCGTCTGGGACGAGTCGGGCGGGCCGATTATCACGACGTCGGGCAAGCCCGGATTCGGAACGCAGCTCCTGAATGCCGGCCTGCGCCCGTTCAACGGAAAATCGGAGATCGCGTTTCTCGCCACCGGCCTGCATTGCATGATGCAATGCCGAATCGAGCGCAACGTCGACGGCCACTGACACCATCCGTATCCATTCCGGCGATTGCGGAGCAGATCTGCGCAAGTGATGCGTTCGCCTTTCACTCGCCGGGAAACCGCCAGGAAAATGCCTCAGACGCGGACGTTCACAAGCGCGTCGCCGCGGAACGCATGGGAAGGCTGCCGGTTCTCTCGGGTGTTGCGTGCATCCGACGGCGCAACGACCGAACTCGACGAGGAGTATTCCATGCGAAACTACATTGTGTCTCTGGCAACCGCTGTCGCACTCGGCGCAGCCACTCCCGCAATGGCCTATGATTCGGGCAGCCTTCTTTCGATGCAGGATGCCCTCGCCGTCGCAACCGACATCGGCCTTGTCACCGTCTCCGACACCGAATTCGCCGGTAACGAGTGGCAGATCGAGGGACGAGACATTTCCGGCCGCTATATGGAAGTCGACGTCGACGCCACCACCGGCGCGGTGCTGAACGTGGACCGGTAATTACGCCGAAGCGGCGAGGCCGACGACATCATCCGTGGTTTCGGTCGGCGTCCGCACGGGGCGCCAGCAGCATCGGCCCATATCGCAGGGCGAACAGGCCGAAGCCACCGATCCACAGTAGGGCCGAAATCTCGATCAACACGGGCAGCGATCCAATGGCGGCTGCCGCGACGCGCGCGGCTGCCGCCAGGATCACAAGCAGATAGATCAGCGCGGTGGCCCTGTCCGCCGCGAGTGCGCGGCCGGTATGGCCGAGCGAAACGCGCGTCATGACGCCGAGCGTCATGGTGCCGATGGCGCCGGCGGTCAGGGCGTGGATCGCGGCGGCCGCCGGCACGTGACCGGTCAGCATTGATGTGCCCAGCAAAGCCGCGCCGATGACGACCCAGAGATATCCGGCATGAAGAACCGTCAGCAGTGGTTCCGACAAGGTGGCGATGCCGCGCCAGCGCACGAGCCGCCAGAGATTAAGCGCCGCAGCGACAACGAGCAGCCCGCCGACAGGTGAAAGCGCCGGAAAAAATGCCCAGCCGATCATCCCGGCGTGGAGCGCTGCGAGCGCGACGATGTCGACCCGGCCATGCCCGACGGGAAGAACCGCCGTTCCGCGCTTCGTCAGCCAGTTGCGTGTGAATGCCGGGATGATCCGCCCGCCGACAACCGAAATCAGAACGACGATGGCCGTCAAGGCGAGCCGCCATCCAAGACCCGCAGGCACTGCGAAACCGGCTAGTTCCAGATACATCAAAAGATCGGCGATGCCGAGAACGGCGATAGGAAGCGGCATGGGCATGTTGCGCCAATTGCGGCCGGCAATGATCTCTCGGGCGCAGACCGCGCAAAGCACGAACGGAAAGGCGAGATCGATCACAGCCGCAAGCCCGAACGGGATCGATGCGGACACAAGACATGCGACGCGGCCCGCGAGCCACAACGCTGCCAGCGCAGCGAGCGGCCAGCCGCTGATCGGCGCTCGGCCGGTCCAGTTCGGAATTGCGGTCAACAGAAAGCCCGCGATCGCCGCCATAACGAACCCGAACAGCATTTCATGAATATGCCACGTCAGCGGATCGAAGCGGCTGGGCGGTGCGATGCCCGTCACCAACATCGCGATCCATCCGGCAAGCGCCGCCGCCGACCACACGCCGGCCATCAGGAAAAACGGTCTGAAGGCCATCGTCCAGATCGCCAGCGGCCTGCTTTTCACGTTCTCCACGGCTGGCATGGCCATGAGCATCTCCCGTCGTTCGGGCGATCATACCAGTTTCTCGGAGGCTGGGGTGTGGACCGCGGGGAATGGTACCGGCGATACCGCTGCATAAGGTTGCGCTGAAGCAAAACCTGAGCGTCGCTCCGGCCGTATAGGAAGAAGCCGCCTTGACCTTGCAGGATCTAAACCCCGCAACACACCGGGAGCCGGCTCAATGCGTGTCATCCTGCACCGCAGTTCGCCAGTTCGATAGAACCGCGAACAATTCGTCGCGCAGAAACGGTTTTGAGAGCCTGGGCCGACCCGAATATTCCGGCGGAAAGGCTCTGTCGCCGCTGTAGCCGGTCACGAAAGCGAACGGAATTTTCAGAACGGCCAGGCGCTTGGCGACGGCAAAACTTTTTTCCTCGGAGAGCCCGATATCGAGAAGCGCAAAGTCAGGAGAACGTTCGGCGATCATCACCAGCGCCTGCGCGACGCTTGAAGCGATCCTGACCCGCGTCACGCCGAATTCCGCGACCGTCTGCTCGAAATCGAGCGCGATGATGGCGTCGTCCTCGACGATCAGGATGTCGCCGGGGACGCCGGCTGGGGTCGCCGCCGACGAATCGGAACCGATGGGCTTCATATGGGGTGATCCAATGATGGCTGAAATTTCCTGACACCGATGAGGATGCCCTCTGCCGGTTCCAGCAGGCGGAACCGACCATACCGTCACGGCGTTGTCTGTTCACTTTTGAACATAACTGAGCAGTCGCTTTCGTTAGGGTCCTGGGGAACAGGAGACGCAGCATGGCCGCACAGAACGATTCGCCGGGGAACCAGGAACGCCCGTTCAACAACCTCCTGCGCAAGCTCAGCGAGGCCGATTACAAGCTGATCGAGCCCTGTCTCGTCACCACCACCCCGGAAAGCGATGATCTGCTCTACAATCCGGGAGACAATGTCGAAATCGTCCACTTTCCCTGCGCGGCGAGCCTTGCGTCCTTTCTCGTTCCCAACGAAGACGGTCGCGATGCCGAAACCATTCTGGTCGGACGAGAAGGCGCCGTCGGCGGCATCGTCAGTCAGGGATTCCTGCCGGCCTATACGCGGATCACAGTGAAAGTCGGCGGGCCCTTCGTGCGATTGCGCGTCGCCAGTCTGGAGGCCGCGAAGACAAAATCCCCGTCGCTGCGCAACCTGTTCGCGCGCTATGCCGACTGCATGCTGGCCCAGGTTTTTCAGTCTACCGCCTGCAACGCCATCCACTCGATCGAGCAGCGCACGGCCAAGTGGATTCTCGCGGCGAGCGAACGGACCGACAGCGAACTCGTGCCGCTTACCCACGAGCAACTCTCGACCATGCTGGGCGTCGGCCGCAGCTATGCCAGCCGCGTGATCCAGACTTTCAAGGCCGAGGGGGTTCTGGAGACGCGGCGCGGCGCTATCCTGGTGCGGAACCGGGATGCGCTGACCGCCCGCGCCTGTCTCTGCAACAACGCGGTCAAAAGCCATTTCGAGGAGGTTTTGCGCGGGGTTTACCCGAATGAAGACGACCGACCTGTGCAGGAGTCCCTGTCGCCGGCAAAATGAGTCCCCCAAAACGGCAAACGGCGCATTGTTTTTTGATGATTTCCCGCTATATAGCGTCGCAGCGAAAAAAGCCGGAGCCGCTTTATGCGGTTCGCATCTATCCGGCATTTCCGACAACAAGTGGCGCCAATGACCTGGCCGGAAGCGACCAAACCCTGACCGCTTTTGCCGCGTGAATCGATCACGCCGCGCCCATTCTCGTGACCTTATCCCCCGCAGGATGAACCGCCGCCCGACACCCGGGCGACGCGCGGTTTTCCCCGATCAAGAAGAACCATTCCGATGAACCTCCGCAATGTCGCCATCATCGCCCACGTCGACCATGGCAAGACCACTCTCGTCGATCGCCTGCTGCAACAATCCGGCACCTTCCGCGAAAACCAGAAGGTCGCCGAGCGCGCCATGGATTCCAATGACCTCGAGCGCGAGCGCGGCATCACGATCCTGGCCAAGGCGGCCTCGGTGCAATGGAAGGACACCCGCATCAATATCGTCGACACGCCGGGCCACGCCGATTTCGGCGGTGAAGTCGAGCGCATCCTCAACATGGTGGACGGCGCGCTGGTGCTGGTTGACGCCGCCGAAGGTCCGCTGCCGCAGACCAAGTTCGTGGTGTCGAAGGCGCTGAAAGTCGGCCTGAAGCCGATCGTCGTCATCAACAAGGTGGACCGTCCGGACGCGCGTCCCACCGAGGTGGTCAACGAGGTGTTCGATCTGTTCGCCGCACTCGACGCCAGCGACGAACAGCTCGACTTTCCGATCCTGTACGGTTCGGCCAAGCAGGGCTGGATGGCAGCAAGCGCAGAGGGACCGCAGGATGCCGGCATGCAGCCGTTGTTCGATCTGATCGTGCGGCATGTGCCGCCGCCGCAGGTTGAGGAAGGTCCGTTCCGCATGATCGGAACGATCATCGAGGCCAATCCCTATCTCGGCCGCATCATCACCGGCCGCATTACCTCCGGCGCGATCAAACCGAACCAGAGCATCAAGGTGCTGGCGCGGGACGGCAAGCTGGTCGAGCAGGGCCGCATCTCGAAAATTCTCGCATTCCGCGGTCTCGAGCGCACGCCGCTCGACGAGGCTGAAGCCGGCGACATCGTCGCCATCGCGGGAATGACCAAGGGGACCGTCGCCGACACCTTCTGCGATCCCGTTGTCGAGACGCCGATGCCGGCGCAGCCGATTGATCCGCCGACCGTCTCCATGACCTTCATGGTCAACAATTCACCCTTGGCCGGCACCGAGGGCACCAAGGTGACGAGCCGCATGATCCGCGACCGGCTGCTGCGCGAAGCCGAGGGCAACGTCGCGCTGCGCGTGACGGAAGCCGCCGACAAGGATTCGATGGAAGTCTCGGGCCGCGGCGAATTGCAGCTCGCGATCCTGATCGAGACCATGCGCCGCGAGGGATTCGAATTATCGGTCTCACGTCCGCGCGTCGTGCTGCGCAAGGACGAGGCGACCGGCGAATGGCTGGAGCCGGTCGAGGAAGTCGTGATCGACGTCGACGAGGAGCATTCCGGTATCGTCGTGCAGAAGATGAGCGAGCGCAAGGCCGAGATGACGGAGATGAAGCCGTCCGGCGGCAACCGGCTGCGGCTGGTGTTCTACGCGCCGACCCGCGGCCTGATCGGCTATCAGGGCGAACTGCTCACCGATACCCGCGGCACCGCCATCATGAACCGGTTGTTCCACGGCTACGCACCCTACAAGGGCGACATCCAGGGCCGCCGCAACGGCGTGCTGATTTCCAACGACCAGGGCGAGGCGGTCGCCTATGCGATGTTCAAGCTCGAAGATCGCGGCCCGATGATGATCGAGCCGGGCTGGAAGGTCTATCGCGGCATGATCGTCGGCGAGCACACCCGCGACAACGATCTCGAAATCAATGTGCTGAAGGGCAAGCAGCTCACCAACATTCGCACCACGTCGAAGGATGAGGCGGTGCGGCTGACGCCGCCGATCAGGATGACGCTGGAAAAGGCGCTGGCCTATATCGAGGACGACGAGCTGGTCGAGGTAACGCCGAAATCGATCCGCCTGCGCAAAAAGCACCTCGACCCCAACGAGCGCAAGCGCGCCGAGAAGACCCGTGACCTGGTGGCGTAAGCATCGTTCGGCGGGCGATCATCGCCCTTGCGGGCGCGGACAACCCCGCGCCTATCCCGCCGCCAGGCACCAGGCCAGAATTCCCTTCTGGGCGTGCATGCGGTTTTCCGCCTCGTCGAACACCACCGACTGCGGTCCGTCGATGATCTCGTCGGTGACCTCGTCGCCGCGATGCGCCGGCAGGCAGTGCATGAACAGCGCGTCAGGCCTGGCGAGCCCCATCAGCTTTGAGTTCACCTGGTAGGGCCGAAGCAGGTTGTGACGGTGCTCGCCGTCCTTGTCGCCCATCGACACCCAGGTATCGGTGACGATGCAGTCCGCGCCGCGCACCGCCGCCTCCGGATCGGTGCCGAACCTGATCGATGCTCCGCTCGACCTGATCCAGTCCTTCAGCAGCTTGTTCGGCGCAAGCTCCGGCGGGGTCGCGATGTTGAGGTTGAAGCTGAAGCGCTCCGCCGCATGCGCCCACGACGCCAGCACGTTGTTGTCGTCGCCGGTCCACGCGATGGTGCGGCCCTTGATCGGTCCGCGATGCTCCTCGAAAGTCATCACGTCGGCCATCACCTGACAGGGATGCGAGCGCCGCGTCAGTCCGTTGATGACGGGCACGGTTGCATGCGCCGCCAGCTCCGTCAGCGCGTCGTGGCTGAGGATGCGGATCATGATGATGTCGACGAAGCGCGACAGCACCTTGGCGGTGTCGGCGATGGTCTCGCCGCGCCCGAGCTGCATTTCGGCCCCGGTCAGCATGATAGCCTCGCCGCCGAGTTGACGCATGCCGACATCGAACGACACGCGCGTGCGCGTCGACGGCTTGTCGAAGATCATCGCCAGCGTCTTGCCGTCGAGTGGCTTGTCCGTGGTTCGGCCCGCCTTGCGCTGTTTCTTCATCGCCACGCTGGCGTCGAGGATCGCGCGCAGTTCCGACGTCGGCACGTCGAACAGGTCGAGAAAATGCCGCGGCGCCTTGCTCATTGCGCCGCTTCCTTCTTTGCACGCGCGCCGGAAAGCCTGGCGCAGGCCCGCTCCAGCCGCCGCACGGATTCTTCGATCTCCGTCTCGCCGACGATCAGCGGCGGCAGCAGACGCACCACGTTGTCGCCGGCGCCGACCGTCAAAAGTTTCTCCTCGCGCAGCGCGCCGACCAGATCGCCCGACGGCACCACCGCCTTGAGGCCAATCAGGAGTCCCTCGCCGCGCACCTCGCTCAGCACATCCGGATGGCGATCGACGACCGAGGCCAGCTTCTGTTTCAAAAGCAGCGACATCTTCCGCGTTCGATCGAAGAATCCAGGCTCGAGCATCACGTCCAGCACGGCATTGGCCGCGGCGACCGCCAGCGGATTGCCGCCGAAGGTCGAACCGTGCGAGCCCGGCGTCATGCCGGAGGCGGCTTCCGCCGTCGCAAGACAGGCGCCGATCGGGAAACCGCCACCGAGCGCCTTCGCCAGCGACATCACGTCCGGCGTGACGCCGATGCGCTTGTAAGCGAAAAGCTCGCCGGTGCGGCCCATGCCGGTCTGCACCTCGTCAAACGCCAGTAACAGGCCGTGCTCGTCGCAGATCTGACGCAACGTCCGGAAGAACGCATGGGACGGCTCGCGCACCCCGCCTTCGCCCTGCAGCGGTTCGATCAGGATGCCGGCGGTCGCGGGACCGATCGCCTTCTTCACGGCATCGATATCGTCGAGCGGCACCTGGTCGAAACCGTCCATCGGCGGACCGTACCCCTCGAGATATTTCGCCGAGCCGGTGGCGGCCAGAGCCGCCAGCGTGCGGCCATGGAAAGCGCCCTCGAAGGTAACCATGCGATAGCGTTCCGGATGGCCTTTGGAGGCGTGATACCGGCGCACCACTTTGATGGCGCACTCCACGGCCTCGGCGCCGGAATTGGCGAAGAAGACGAAATCGGCAAAGCTTTGCTCGCACAGCCGCGCCGCCAGCCGCTCGCCGTCCGGCGACTTGAACAGGTTCGAGACGTGCCAGAGTTTTGCCGCCTGCGCCTGAAGCGCTGCAACGAGATGCGGATGGCAATGGCCGAGCGCGTTCACGGCAACGCCGCTGGTGAAATCGAGATAGCGTCCGCCATCGGAACCGATCAGCCACGCGCCCTCGCCGCTCTCGAACGAAAGATCGGCTCTTGCGAAAACGGGCAACAGATGAGACGCCGCGGCTGTGGTCATGACGGTTTGCCGGTTGATGGTTGGAGCGGATTGATCCGATCGCGCTGCGGCGATCGATCAACTGTAGGCTCCGGAAACGCAACGTGCCGCCTTTCCGGGCGGCACGTGAGGGTTATTCTAGGTGCGCCGCGATCACTGTCAATATTTCCCTTGCGCGCGGGTGATGCGTGAAAGTCGCAGAAAGGGCCGATTTTCCGATTTTCCTGCAGAACATGTGGACGCCGCCGGGCCTGACTCTTGCGCGTGAGTCACGCCATATTGTAGCGTTAGAGCCGTCGGATACGACATCTCGTGCGGCGTTTTTGATCCTCGATGGTCCCTGTTGTCGGCGTAAGCGCCCGGGCGATTTTCCCGCCCGGCGAGGGCTAAGGGATTCTGCCGATACGGGTTTTCAGGGGACGCTTTTCAGATGCGGCCTTGGCGCAGGCACGCGTGACACAAGGAAAAACGTGCGATGACGGTGATAACCTGGACCGACGACCGCGTCGAGCAACTGAAGAAGCTTTGGGAGGCGGGTCTCTCCGCAAGTCAGATCGCCGCCGAACTCGGCAACGTGACGCGCAATGCGGTCATCGGCAAGGTCCATCGGCTCGGCTTGTCGGGCCGCGCCAAAAGCCCCTCGTCAACGGTTCCGCGGCCGCGCAAGGCTCGCCCGGCCCAGCACATGATGCGGGTGTCGCGTCCCGTCTCCCGCGGCAATACCGCGCTCGCGCAAGCCTTCGAGGTCGAACTCGAGCCGGATCCGATCGCTTATGACAATGTAGTGCCGATGAGCCAGCGGCTGTCGCTGCTCGAACTCAGCGAGGCCACCTGCCATTGGCCGGTCGGCGATCCCTCGACACCGGAATTCTTCTTCTGCGGCGGCAAGGCGCTCTCCGGCCTGCCCTATTGCGCGCACCACTCGCGCATCGCCTATCAGCCGGCCGCAGACCGGCGGCGGCACTCGCCGAAGGCGCGGTAAACGATTTGCATGATGTCGTCCCTGCGAACACAGGGCGACAGCGGACGATTTACTCAGCCGCCTTCGCGAACTGCTCGTCCAGCGCATAGCCAGCGCCGCGCACCGTGCGGATCGGATCCGGCTCGCCGTCGGGATTGAGCAGCTTGCGCAGCCGGCCGATGTGAACGTCCACGGTGCGCTCGTCGATGTAAATGTCGCGGCCCCAGACGCTGTCGAGCAGTTGCTCGCGGCTGAACACCCGGCCGGGATGCTCGAGGAAGAACTCCAGCAGGCGATACTCGGTCGGACCAAGATCGACCTGGCGGCCGGAACGCCAGACGCGGTGCTTGTCGCGGTCAAGCTCGATGTCGCCAAAGCTCAGGATCGTGGCGAGCCGCTCCGGGCTCGCGCGCCGCAACAGCCCCTTCACCCGCGCCAGAAGCTCGGGCACCGAGAACGGCTTGACGACGTAGTCGTCGGCGCCGGTCGCAAGTCCCCGCACCCGCTCGCTCTCCTCGCCGCGGGCGGTGAGCATGATGATCGGAAGCTGCCTGGTCTCGGGACGCGCCCGCAGACGGCGGCACAGTTCGATGCCGGACAGGCCCGGCAGCATCCAGTCCAGCACCACGAGGTCGGGGATGCGCTCCTTCAGCCACGTATCGGCTTCGTCGCCGCGCGCCACCGTTTCGACCTCGTAGCCCTCAGCCTCGAGGTTGTAGCGCAAGAGTGTCGTCAGCGCCTCCTCGTCCTCGACAACCAGAATGCGTGCAGCCATTGGTGTCCCGCCTGCTCGTTTCAGTTTCCCGGAACCGACGCAAATCCCGTCATATCCCCCTTGGGACGCTTGTCGAGCATCTGCTGGCCTTCGATCATGTAGAACACCGTCTCCGCGATATTAGTGGCGTGGTCGCCGATCCGCTCGATGTTCTTGGCGCAGAACATCAGGTGGATGCAGAACCCGATATTGCGCGGGTCTTCCATCATGTAGGTCAGGAGTTCGCGGAACAAAGAGGTGCAGATGGCATCCACCTCCTCGTCCCCCTTCCAGACCGCCATCGCCGACGGCAAGTCGTGCGCCGCATAGGCGTCGAGCACCGACTTGACCTGGGACTGCACAAGCTCCGTCATATGCTCGAGACCGCGGATCAGTTTCAGCGGATGGAAATCGCTGTCGAGCGCGACCACGCGTTTGCCTATGTTCTTGGCGAGATCGCCGATCCGCTCCAGATCGATGGCGACCCGCATGGCGCCGACGATCGCGCGCAGGTCCACCGCCATCGGTTGTCGCCGCGCGATGGTGCGCACGGCACGCTCCTCGATCATGCGCTGCAATTGATCGATCTCGGCGTCGGCGTCGACGACACGCGCGCCGAGCGCAGCATCTCGGCGGATCAGCGCATCGACAGACTCCACGATCTGCCGCTCGGCGAGACCGCCCATCTCGGAAACCAGCCGCGTCAGCTCCTGCAGATCGTCGTCGAAAGCCCTGGCGGTGTGTTCGAAAGCCATGTCAATTCTCCCCGCGCGTGCGCGCGTAACGTCAGCCGAAGCGGCCTGTAATGTAATCCTGGGTGCGGCGGTCGGCGGGCGAAGTGAAGAGCTTGTTGGTGGGGCCGAACTCGACCATCTCGCCGAGATACATGAACGCGGTGGAATCCGAGACGCGCGCCGCCTGCTGCATGTTATGGGTGACGATCGCGATGGTGTACTGATCCTTGAGTTCGTCGATCAGTTCCTCGACCCTGGCGGTGGAGATCGGATCGAGCGCCGAGCACGGCTCGTCGAACAGGATCACCTCCGGCCGCACCGCAACTGTCCTTGCGATGCACAGGCGCTGCTGCTGACCGCCGGAGAGGCTGAGCCCGCTGGCATTGAGCTTGTCCTTGACCTCGTTCCACAGCGCGCCGCCGCGCAAGGCCTTTTCCACCCGGCCGTCCATTTCCGATTTCGAAAGCTTCTCATACAGGCGGATGCCGAACGCGATGTTCTCGTAGATCGTCATCGGGAACGGCGTCGGCTTCTGGAACACCATGCCGACCCGCGCGCGCAGAAGGTTGAGATCGAGCCTGGGGTCGAGAATGTTAGTGTCATCCAGCAGCACCTGCCCTTCGACGCGCTGGCCCGGATAGAGGTCGTACATGCGGTTGAAGATGCGAAGCAGAGTCGATTTGCCGCAACCCGAGGGACCGATGAAGGCGGTCACGCGGTTAGCGGCAATCGACAGGTTGATGTCCTTCAGCGCATGATGCTGGCCGTAATAGAAATTGAGGTTACGCGTGACGATCTTGGCGGGACGATCAGTGTCGGGCACCGGCGGCGGAACAGCCGAGCGCGCGGCGGCGGCGGCAGCGGAAACGTCGGTCATTTTGCGGTCCTCTCAGAGCCGATCAACCTCGCGCCGATGTTCAGCGCCAGCACGGCCAGCGTGATCAGCAGCGCGCCGCTCCATGCCAACTGTTTCCAGTAGACGTAGGGGCTCTGCACGAAGTTGTTGATGGTGACGGGAAGATTCGCGATCGTGTTCGTCAGGTCTACGCTGAAGAACTGATTGCTCAGTGCGGTGAACAGCAGAGGCGCGGTCTCGCCGGCCACGCGCGCGGTCGCGAGCAGCACGCCGGTGATCAATCCCGCCCGCGCGGCGCGATAGGCGATGCGCTTGATGACGAGCGAGCGCGGCAGCCCGAGCGCGGATGCCGCCTCGCGCAGCGAGTTCGGCACCAGCATCAGCATATCCTCCGTCGTGCGCACCACGACCGGAATGACGATCACCGCGAGCGCGAGCGAGCCCGCGAGCGCCGAGAAACCTCGCATCGGCACCACGACCGCGCCATAGATGAACAGTCCGATGATGATCGAAGGCGCGCTGAGAAGGATGTCGTTGATAAAGCGGATCACCGGCGAGAGACGGTCGTGCCTGCCGTATTCGGCAAGATAGGTGCCCGCGAACAGGCCGATCGGCGCGCCGACGCCAACCCCGATCACGGTCATGATGACGGAGCCGACGATGGCGTTCACAAGGCCGCCCTCGGACGCGCCGGGCGGCGGCGTGTTCTGAGTGAAAAGCTGCCAACTCATCCCGGCAAGCCCATTGTAGAATAGCGTGAACAGGATGAGCGCGAGCCAGGTGACGCCGAAAGCGGCGGCGGCAAAGCACAAGGCGCGGACGACGATGTCCCGGCCGCGGCGGGCCGCATAAATCGGATTCATGATTCCACCCGAACAGGCGCGATCTCTGAGCAAGCGAAGTCGTTCGTCCGGAAAATCCGCATTTCGTTTTTTCGGATCATGCCTGTTTCCCCGCCTTCTTCTCCAGCCGCAGCAGCATCAAGCGCGCCGCCGCGAGCACGAAGAACGTCAGCACGAACAACAAGAGGCCGAGCAGCATCAGGCTCGACTGATGCAGGCCGTCGCTCTCGGCGAACTCGCTGGCGATCGCCGCGGAGATCGTGGTGCCCGGAGCGAAGATCGACGGCGAAATGCGGAACGAGTTGCCGATGATGAACGTCACCGCCATGGTCTCGCCGAGCGCGCGGCCGAGCGCCAGCATGACGCCGCCGATGACGCCGACCCGCGTATACGGCAGCACGACGTGGCGCACGACTTCCCAGGTGGTGCAGCCGACGCCGTAGGCCGCCTCTTTCAGGACCGGCGGAACGGTTGCGAACACGTCGCGCGAGATCGCGGTGATGAAAGGCAGCACCATGATCGCGAGGATCAGCGAAGCGTTGAACAGGCTCAAATAGGACGGCGGACCGCCGAAGATCGAGCCGAGGACCGGCACGCCCGCAAACAGGTCGATGAAGAATGGCTGCACCGTATTGGCAAGGAACGGGCCGAGGATGAAAAATCCCCACATGCCGTAGATGATCGAGGGAATCCCGGCGAGCAGTTCAATCGCCATGCCGATCGGCCTGCGCGCCCATAGCGGGCACAATTCAGTGAGAAAAACCGCAATGCCGATGCCGACGGGGATGGCGATCGCCATGGCGATGACCGAGGTCAGGATCGTGCCATAGAGCGGACTCAGCGCGCCCAGCACCGGCGGCTCGGCGGACGGCGCCCAGCGCTGAGTCGTCAGGAAGGCGCTTCCGAACTGCACGATGGCGGGCCATGCCCCGACGATCAGCGAAACAATGATGCCGCCGAGCAGCAACAGGACCAGGATCGCGCAGATCCGCGTGGTCCAGTAGAACGCCTTGTCGCCGAGCCTGAAGGCGTTCAGCGCGCGGGTGCGGTCGTGAGAGCCCGCCTGCTCCATCGCGCTGCCATGAACGGCGATTTCCGCCACGCCTATCCCCTGTTTCCTGTCACGCATATGTCCGGCAAACCTGCGGAGAAACACCTTCTCGCAGGAGCCCTTGAAGAACGGAGGAGCGCCATGGCGCTCCTCCGCGGCCGACATCAGCTCCTGATCTCGGAGGTCCAGGTTTTTTCAATCTGCTTGACGACCGACTCCGGCATCGGGATGTAGTCCAGTTCCTCGGCCATCTTGCCGCCCTTCTCGAACGACCACTTGAAGAACTTGATGGCCTCAGTGGAGGCCGCTTTGTCGACCGGCTCCTTCTGCATCAGGATGAACGTTGCCGCGGTGATCGGCCACGAAGCCTCACCCGGCTGATCGGTCAGGATCACGTAGTAGCCGGGCGCATGAGCCCAGTCGGCGTTGGCGGCCGCGGCCTGGAAAGCGGCGACGGTCGGCTGCACCGTCTTGCCGGCCTTGTTGATGAGCGCGGCGTAGACCAGCTTGTTCTGCTTGGCGTAGGCATACTCGACATAGCCGATCGAGTTCCGGGTCTGGCCGACATTGCCGGAGACGCCTTCGTTGCCCTTGGCGCCGACGCCCGCCGGCCACTCGACCGCGGTGCCCTCGCCGACCCTGGATTTCCATTCGGCGTTCACCTTGGACAGATAGTTGGTGAAGTTGAACGAGGTGCCCGACCCGTCCGAGCGATGCACGACGGCAATCGCAGCCGAGGGCAGCTTGAGCTTCGGGTTGAGCTTTGCGATCGCAGGGTCGTCCCACTTGGTGACCTTGCCGAGATAGATGTCGCCGAGCAGTTCGCCCGATAGGATCAGTTCACCGGGCCTCACGCCTTCGACATTCACGACGGGGACGATCGCGCCCATCACCATCGGCCACTGCAACAGGCCGTCCTTGTCGAGCTTGTCGGCTTTCAGCGGCGCATCGGTCGCGCCGAAGGTCACGGTCTTGGCGAGGATCTGCTTGATGCCGGCACCCGACCCGATCGACTGGTAGTTCAGGCCGTTGCCGGTCTCTTTCTTGTAGGCATCGGCCCATTTCGAATAGACCGGAAACGGGAAAGTCGCGCCCGCGCCTGTGATGTCGGCCGCCCTCGCCGGAAGCGAAAAGGCGGACGCCGAGGCGGCAATGAGGCCGGCGGCGGCGATGGCCTTGAAGAAATTCATGTGTGGTCTCCCTCGTATCGAGCAGAGCGCAAATGCGCTCATGGCGCCCGTCTAAGCGCGGTCGATGCTGCTTTTACGAAGGTTTGACGACAGTGAGATGACAGAGATCAAACTCTTGCAAATCGTTTAACTTCAGGCGGCCACCGCCTGCGCCGGCGGGAAACCCGCCGTGAAGGAGGCGCCTTGGCCGGGCACGCTTTCGATCAGCAGGCGGCCGTGATGACGGTTCAGGATATGTTTCACCAGCGACAGGCCGAGGCCGGTGCCACCTTGGGCGCGACTGTCGCCGACATCGACGCGATAGAAACGTTCGGTGAGGCGCGGCAAATGTTCGGGCGCGATGCCGGGACCGAAGTCGCGCACCACCACCCGGAATTCCGGGACGCCGTCGGGCGCCGCATCCATCATCGACGACACTGTGACCCTGCCGCCCGACGCGCCGTACTTCAGCGCGTTCTCGATCAGGTTTTCAAACAGCCGCAGCAACTCCTCGCGATCGCCGGCGATCATCACCGGCGTGCTCGGCAACGCGACCTCGATTTCGACCTGACGCTCCACTGCCAAGGGCTCGAGCCCGTCGACGACCTGGCGCACGATCGGAATGAGATCGACAAGCGTGTCGGGCCGCACATGCGCCGACAGCTCGACCCGCGACAGCGACAGCAAATCGTCGATCAGCCGGGCCATGCGCGTCGCCTGCGCATGCATGATGCCGAGGAAACGGTCGCGGGCGCCGGGGTCGTCGCGTGCCGGGCCCTGCAGCGTGTCGATGAAGCCTGACAACGCCGCCAGCGGCGTACGCAATTCGTGGCTTGCGTTGGCGACGAAATCGGCGCGCATTTCCTCGACCCGGCGCAACGGCGTCTGATCATGGAACGTCAACAGCATGCAATGGTCGATACCGCCGAACGCGGTCGGCACCGGAACCGGGGTGATGATCAATTCCATCCAGCGATCGACCGGAACATGATTGAGATAAGTCGCCCGCCGCGTTTCCCGCGTTGCGATCGCCTCGCGCAGCGCCGTGACGATCTCAGGCGACCGCAGCGCGAATTGCGCGAGCTCGTTCTTGCGCAACGCCGGCACGAGCTGCGCCGCCGCGGCATTGAGATGGATGACGCGGCCGGCCCGGTCCAGCAGGACGTTGGGGTCGGGCATGCCGGCAATGATGGCATACGCCGCCGCGGTCTCCACCGGATTGGCGCCGAGTTCGGTTTCGCGCGATGCGGCGGGATCGTGAACCCGCCAGGGGACCAGCGCCGCCGCGACGATGCAGACAAACGCGGCGATGGCGCGGGAAGGCTGCAGACCGCCGAACACGGCGAGCGCAGCCAGCACCAGTCCGGCAACCAGCAGAACGAGCGCCGAACGACGCAAGCGATCCGACCAGAACACGGGCTTCGCAACGAACACAGGCATCCGCGAAGCGGCTCCTTCCGCGGCCGCGTGAATGCTGTCAGGCGCCGGAGTCGCCATGCTCCCCCAGACAGGACACCTTACCCGTCGGCCCGACACCCGATCCGGGCCGCGCATCACCCACGCGCTTCATGCGCGCGCTGATAACGACCTCCCGGAACGTCAGCAGGATGATGGAAATAACGAAGGGCACGACATAGTAAAGCAGCCGGAACAGCAGCATGCCTGCCAGCAGATCCTTCTTGTCCATCTGCCAGAGGCCGACCAGCATGGCGGCATCGAACACGCCGAGCCCGCCCGGCGAATGGCTCGCGAAGCCGAGCAGCGTCGCGGACACGAAAATCACGGCAACAAAGACGAAACCGACATTGGGCTGGTCGGGAACCAGCACATACATCGCGAGCGCGCAAAACCCCAGATCGACGATTCCGATCAGGATCTGCAGCAGCGTCAACGGGCCGCCCGGCAGAACCACGGTCCACGATCCGCTGCCGACCCGGCGCGGCCGGATTCCGACCCAGACAATGTACCCGACCAGACCGAGAATAATCACGATCGCGATCAGCCGATTGAACCAGGCCGGGAGTTGATCGACGCTGGTTGCGGCCTCCGGATGATAGGCGATACCGAGCCCGAGCACGGCCGCATTGCCGAGCCAGAACGTGAGACCGGCCAGAAAACAGACTTTCGCGACGTCGACCGCATTCAGTCCCCAGGCGGAATAGATGCGATAGCGCACCGCACCGCCGGTGAAGACGCTGGCGCCGACGTTGTGGCCGACCGAATAGCTGGTAAAGGCCGCGAACGCCGTGGTGCGGTAAGGAATATGCGCGACGCCGATCGCTCGAACCGCGAACAGGTCGTAGAACGTCAACGTGAAATAGCCGGCGGCGACAAACAGACCCGACAGCGCGATCGAGCGCGCCTCGGTTCCCCGGACAGCTTCCATCACCTCGTCGAGATCGATGTCCCTGAGGATATGGATCAGCACGTAAAATGCGACCGCAATGATCGTGACGCTGATCGCAACACCGAGCTTGTGCAGGATTTGCTTCCGGCGCAGAACCGAGATCGCTCTGCGTATTGATCCAAGCATCGAGACCTCGAGTTGCGGTCCTGGCGAAAACTGTCGCCGTTCCGCATTTTTTCACGTGGACAACGTCCTAACGGATATTGGTTCCCAGAGCCTGCTTCAATCGCGTTGAATCAGACCCGTCGCCTACCTTTTTGTTTGAGCACGATCTTTTCCGAAAACCGGTTTCCACTTTTCGGGATCATGCTCCAATGGAATTCCGCCGGCGTTAATAAAGCCTTTTATCTCAACAAATCAGAGTGTTGTTTCAACAAATCAAGAGCGTCCGGACAGCTCATCGGAGGCCGCCTGGCGCGACACAACCCTGTCGCGCAGCCACGAACCTATCGCGCATCCCACAAGATAGGCTCCAAACATTACCAAACCAAGGTCGAGCCAGTAACCGAACCGACCGGGAACCACATGCGTCACCGCCGTGACGACGAGCGCTGCGACAAATATGGACAGCGCCTGCGCGACCCGCTTCGAGACCGGGCGGCCGCGATGGACCACGGCGATCCAGCCCATGGCGAAACCCAGCAGCAACGATCCGGCGAGCCAGCCCCAGTGAAACTCCGCCAGATAGACCATGTCCTTACTGCCTCACAATGAAGTCAATGCGGCGATTCTTGGCCTTGCCCTCGTCGGTGTCGTTGGTGGCGATCGGCTGGGTGCTGCCGTTGCCGATAGGCTTGAATCGGTCGGAAGGCATTCCGGCTTTCACCAGGTAGTCCACGACGGCCTGCGCGCGCCGCTCGGATAGCGTCTGATTGAAGGCGGCATCGCCATCGCTGTCGGTATAGCCGACGATCTCGATCGTGGCCGTCGGACAGCGCAATGCGGTTTCCGTAAGCCGGTCCAGCAGGCCGATGGAATCCGGATCCAGCGTGGCCTGGCCGGTTTCGAACTGGATCGTGCGCTTGCCCAGCAGGTCGGCGAACAATTGCTGACAGACTGACGGATCGACCGGCGCCGCCGCCGGTTTGACCGACACTTCCAGTTTCGATTGCCAACCTCGCGGCAGGTCCTTGGGCAGATCGGCGCGGAGCTGCCTAGCCGCCGCATCGTACAGCGCGTCGCCGGACAGTTCGACGTCCCGGTCGGAGACGACAAGCCGTCCCGTCGACAGCCGCGACAACGAGCCCAGCGCCCGCGTGACGACGGCGTCAAAACCTGCCGGAGCACCGAGACTGGCCTTGAGCTTGTCGACGACCTTCTCGCCGAACTTGCGGCCGGCCGATGCGACGATCGCTGCATGCACGGCATTGTCGGGCACATAGCCGGTCAACGTCAGCGTCGCGGCGACCGGATCCTTGTTGGCTTCGAAGATATATGGCGGGGCATGAATGTCGTTGGTGACCGAATATCCCTCCGGCAGGTTCTTCAGCGCCGCCGCGATCGCCTCGCGGCCGCCGAGTTCGCGCGCCATGCCCGACAGGTTCACCGTTAAATCCGAAATCGTGGCCTTGCCGGTCTTGAGCTTGCCGATTTCGCCGATCAGCAATGCGGCCGCCGTTTCGAAACGCGGCGGTGCGCCGCGCGACAAATTCATGCGGTCGGCGATGTCGATGCCGGAAAACGTCGCACGCGCGGCATCCAGCAGCTTATTCCTGACCACCGGCAACGGTGCGTTGCCGCTGAGCGTCACCTTTCCGATCCCGCGTTCGATGGTCCAGACGAACGGCTTGGCCTCGGCGACGAGCGCGGTTCGATCGTTGACCAGCCGCACACCCGGCACGGCCTCGACCGAGGCGACCGCGTTGCTGCGTTCCTGCTCCGAAAACGCCTCGGCGGAGAACGTGATGTCCCTGCCGGCCGCGCTGATCGAGGTCTTGTCGAGAACGCTGCCCTTGAGCGCGGCGTCGGCATGCGCGCTCAGATCGGCTTCCAGCGGGCCCGTGGTGGTCCAGGCGGCCAACACCCAAAGGATGACAAGGGGGATGACGCCCGGCCACCATTTGCTGCTCCACCTGAAAAATCCGCGCATTCGATATCCTGTGTCGCGCAAACCTGCCGGCTCGCCGGCGGACCGGGATCGTGGGATCCGGGCCAGCATCATCCCGAGCGCGCACCGGGCAAGACCGGATGCCGATTCGGCCGGCGGCGTGCTGGAAATGAAGAGAAAACAAACCCTTGCCGGGCTGTCAAACCGGAAATAAAGCGCAAGCCTCGTCGCCGCGGGCCGGAGGCCCGGATAACCGTTTCTTCAACCGTTTCCGACTAAAGACGTCATCGACAATAAGGGTCGGCTGGTCAACGCGATGAAGCAGCTCCGCAACGCCGTCATTCGCGCCGGGCTGGAGGCGCTGTATTTCAGCGGCGCTCATCATCTGCTGCGACCAATGTTCGCGGGCATCGGAACGATCTTCATGCTGCACCACGTGCGGCCGCGCCGAGACAATCCGTTCCAGCCCAATCATCACCTGGAAGTGACTCCCGAATTTCTGCGCATGACGCTGGCCCATGTCCGGTCGCGCGGGATCGATATCGTGACCGCCGACGAGATGCATCGCCGCTTGAGCGAACGCGATTTCTCGCGGCGGTTCGCGTGCTTCACCTTCGACGACGGCTACCGCGACAACCGCGACTTCGCGCTGCCGGCGATGCGCGACTACGATGCGCCGCTCACCGTCTATGTCGCGAACGACTTCGCGGACGGAGCCGGTCGCCTCTGGTGGGTCGCGCTCGAACGCATCATCGCGGTCGCCGACCGGATCGACAGCACGATCGGAGACACCGCCATCCGTCTCGATACCCGCACGGTCGAAGACAAGCAGGCTGCGTTCATTCAACTCCACGATCTGCTGCGCGGGCTTCCGGACGATCGCGACATCGCACACGCGATCGGCCAATTGTGCGCACGCCATGGCATCGATGAGGCCGCTATCAGCCGGGAGTTGTGTCTGTCCTGGGACGAGCTGAAGCCGTTCGCCGCCGATCCGCTGGTCACCATCGGCGCCCATACCGTCAGCCACTGCAACCTCGCAAAGCGGAGCGAGCAGCAGGCGCTTCAGGAGATCACCGCCAGCCGGGCGCGGATCGAAGCGGTCTTGCAGCACCCCGTGGTCCATCTCGCCTATCCCTACGGCGACCGCGGCGCTGCCGGCCCGCGGGAGTTCGCTTTCGCCAGCGCGGCCGGCTTCAAAACAGCCGTCACCACGCGACCCGGCATGATCTTCGCCGAAAATGCGGAGCATCCGACGGCGCTGCCGCGGATTTCCCTCAACGGAAATTATCAGACCGCCCGTGTCCTGCCGGTGCTGACGTCGGGCGCCGCCACCGCCATGTGGAACGGTTTCCGCCGCGTCGACGCCACGTAACAACCCGCGGCAAATGTCCGAGCCACCGCTGCACGTCCGTGTTACGCTGCCGGGATGGCTTCGGAGCCGCTCCAGGGCCGCGCGGGCGAAGCGAGACCGATCAGCCGTCCCTGGATGTAGTCGCAACCCCAGTCACGCAGCATGACGGCAGATTGCTCGTCCTGAACCCATTCGGCCACCGTCTTGATATCAAGACGCCGCGCCAGATCGATCAGCGTCTGCACGAACGCCCGATCGTCCGGAGAGCCCGCGATATTCTGCACGAACGCGCCGTCGACCTTGACGATATCCACGCCGAGCCTGCGCAGGTTGCGGAACGAGGTGTAGCCGGCGCCGAAATCGTCGATCGCAATCTGGCTGCCGAAGCTCTTCAGCCGCGTGACGAATTCCCTGACGCCGTCGATATCCTGAATCGCAACAGTTTCGGTGATCTCGACGATCAGGCGTTCGGCGACGCCGGGATGGGCGCCCATCAACGATTCGATCGCCGCCCACCAGTCGGCATCCATCGTGGTCTCCGGCGAGATGTTGATGCTGAGCCGGACGCCGGGCGCTTCGGCAAGTTCGGCGATCACAAGCTCGAGCACGCGATGGTCGACCAGGCGGATCAGGCCGAGTTTCTCCGCAACCGGCACCACGTCCGGCGCGAGAAGGAACTGGCCGTCCTGCTGGCGCATCCGCACCAGGCACTCGTAGAAAGCCGGCTCGCGCGTACGTGCATCGACCACCGGCTCGAAGGCGGTAAGAATGCGCCGCTCGTTCAACGCGGTGACGATCTCGTCGGTGACCCGGATGTTGGTCCGCCGCTGCGCGTCTCGAGCGACATCGGGCCGCCACACCGCGAACGACCCGCTGCGGCGGCTTTTGGCGGCTTCGAGAACCTCCTGCGCACGATTAATGGCTTCATCGGCCGTGCGTGCGTAGCGCGGGGCGAGGACCGCGCCGATCGAGGCGGTGACCGAGACCGGCCCCGACGTGGTCGGCACGATCTCGTCGCGAATGCCGGCCAGAAGCCGCTCCGCGGCGACATGCATGTCGTCGCTCGTGCAGTTCATCAGGATCAGCCCGAACTTGTTCCCGGAAAAGCGGCCGAGCACGTCGCCGCCGCGCATGCGCGCGCGAATACGCCGGGCGACCTCGCCGATCACCTCGTCGGCGACATCGAAGCCGAAGGCGTCGTTGATGCGCGCAAGATGGTCGATGCCGAACAGCAGGAACGCGAATGACGACCGGTAGCGCGCCGCTTCCTCGAGCGCGGCCGCGAGCGCGGCCGTCAGATGCGTGCGATTGAGTTCGCCGGTCAGGGCATCGTTTCGTGACAGCCTGACAAGCTGCTCGTCGCGGGCGCGCCGCTCATTCTCGAGCCGCACGATACCTTCGACACGCACCGCCTTGCCGTCCGCACCGGCGAACCAGCAGCCGGATTCCTCGATCCAGAGCATCGGAGCCGAGGCGCTGGCGCGCACGCCGTATTCGATGCGGTAGGCCACGCCCTCTCCCGGACGCCGGTCAGGCGCCGTACCCAACAGGATGTCGGCCCGGATCGACCCGGACGGCTCGATCAGCCGGGCCAGACCGGCGCCGGTTGCGAGCGAAGCAGGCTCGATATCCCTGAAGATCGATGCCGCCCCCTCGGTCCAGGTCATGACATCGCTGGCCACGTCCCAGACGAAGGCAGCCCGACCGAGCGCGGCGAGAATGGATGAAACCTCAGGCCAGCCCTGTGGCCCGTCAGCAATCTGCGGCGTGCTTGCGCCGGACGGAGACTTGGCTGCGGGAGAGGTCGCGGATGTCACGTTTGCCTCGTTTTGGGACGCAGACAGGTGATTCCCCCAAAGCATAGGACCTCCCTGCCGCCAGGCAAAGCTCATAAACGCCCGAAAAAGCCGGTCATTTACCGAGGGAACCGGGCCGCGCCCGTCCTCGATGCCGCCCGGCACGGCCCTTGCGAGGCTGATCGCAACGGCGAATGCCTGTCCCGAAACAGCACATCCGCCGGGAACGAGGTTAACAGATGATGATCACGCAAACCGGTCGGACGGCTGCAACCGCACATGCGCGGGACGACAATATCGCGACGAGGCCCGGCGGCACTGCGGCGGTATCCGTCGTCACGCCGCTTGAGCGTCCGCCGGTTTCGCGATCCCTGGCGCGCCACGACGCGTCCTTCGTCACGCAACTGATCGCCATGGCACAGCACAGCCCGCAAACGCGGACGTTGCGCCGAGCCGAGCCGCAGGTCGCGCGTGCCGCCTATCATTCAACGAACAAACAGAACCAGGCCAATGCGCAGGCGGCTCCGCGGCTGCTGCGCGTCATTTGAGTTCACGCTGGTTGTAGATCGCATCGATCCAAAATCGTGAACATGATCCATTCCAGTAAAGGGATGCGATCGGAAAGCCGCTGAGCACTTTATCCCCGCCCTCTCGTGGTCCGATCCTTCAGGGCAGGTTTGGCTTGGATTTAGCGGGCTCACCGGACAATGTCGGCGTCCCGATGCCCGGCTTGACGTCGGCCGCCGGAATATCAGGAGGCTGCCCGTCTGCGGCGGTTTCCAGGTGAACGACCACCGTCTCCGGCGTGCTGTTCGCAACCGGTTCGGCGATGGATGCAACCGTCGGACCGCCGGACGCCAGCGGCGAAACAGATACCGGCGTGGAAGCGGGCGGGTCGAAACGCGGCTCGGACGCCGGGACCTCGGTCGCCGGTGGCGAGGGTGCGGCCTTCGCGCGGGCCGGCCGCCGCGCCCGCAAGGCGATACCGGACAGGAAATCGACCAGCGCCAGCAGCGTCAGCATGAAATAGGTCGATGTACCGAACTGCGGCAGCATCACGAATTCCACCGCGGCGCCGCCGAACACCATCAGCGCCAGCATGTGGTCGGTGAGGTATTTGCCGCCGGCACGGGAGCTTTTGATGATCTCGAGCAGCAGGAGGACGATGCCGAGCGCAAGCAGCACGTCGCCGAGCGTCACCGGCAATGCCACGCCAGATACCAGCGCCAACGTGAAAACGGGCTCCGTCAACAGGACGCCCGGCATCAGGAAGACGATGATATTGCAGATCGCGAGAGGAATAAGGAGCAGTGGAAAACCGATCATGGACATCGGCAAGCCTCCTTCATTCAAGCGGGAGGGTCGAATTCGCGCCGAATCCACCCTGCCCCTTCTCGCTCCTTATCCGGGTTATTTATGCCGGATTATGCCCCGGCCTGTTTTCCCGGAAGCCTGAAACGAGGCCGGATCAGGAGTCGGTCTTCGCCTTCAAGACCTGACGGCCCTTGTACATGCCGGTCTTCAGGTCGAGATGGTGAGGGCGTCGCAGTTCGCCGGAATCCTTGTCCTCGACATAGGTCGGCTTTTTGATTGCGTCCGCCGAACGGCGCATGCCACGCCGCGAGGGCGATGTTTTTCTTCTTGGAACGGCCATGTCGGTGTCCTTGCAGGATGATGTTGTTGTCGGAGTTCCCGGGAGTAACGCCCATAGTCAGGTGCGCCCGGCTCCTGAACGCCGCCAACTGAAATGCTGATTAAGGCCGCGCTTATAATGGAAGGAACGCCCCAAAGCTAGGGCTGCTATCGGTCAAAATAGCCGGGAGCAGCCTGGGAGCCACGATTGTCGCGCCAGCAAATGCGCAGTTCGGCGGCCTTCGCCCGGACCATATAGGTTCCAGCCAGCCGGCGCACCCCCGGTCCGGGCTTTCGGGCGCTGCGCCTGACCGGATTGGGCAGAATCGCAGCCATGAGCGCGGCTTCCCGCGCCGTCAGGCTGGCAGCGGAGCGCCCGAACGCATAGCGGGAACCGGCCTCGGCTCCGAACTGGCCGCCCGGCCCCCACTCGGCGATGTTCAGATAGATTTCGAGGATCCGCTGCTTGGGCACCACGGCGTCGATCCACATCGCCAGCGGAAATTCCAGCGCCTTGCGAATAAAACTGCGCCCCGGCCACAGAAACAGGTTTTTCGCGACCTGTTGCGTGATGGTCGAGCCGCCGCGCCTCACCTCGCCGTCCTCGGCATCGTCGATAACCTCTCGCAGCGAGTCCCAGTCGATGCCGTGATGGCTGCAGAACTTGGCATCCTCCGACGCGATCACGGAGCGCGGCAGCGCCGGCGACATCGCCGCGAAATCGATCCACTGCCGCGACATCGGCGCGCCGGACAGCTTGCGCCATATCATCAGCGTCGAGACCGGATGGCCGGTCCGGTACAGCGGCGTCAGCACATAGGGCAAAAGCAGCAGGCCGACGGTGGCCAGCAGCGCGACACGGATCGCCCGCCGCATCAGGCCGCGTCGCCTGCGAGGATGGACCGCTGGACGGGTTCACCGGGTCCGCCCCAACCATTCAGCAGATCGCTTTTGACGGCATTGAAGCCGGCGAAAGCTGGCATCGAGAACTCCTTCTTGCCGGATCATATCACAGCCGAACCGGCATATTGCCGGATCGGACGGAATTGACGAAGCCGGTACCATGAACGATTGTCGCCAAAATCGACCGGACGGGCCGTCGAGGCGCTCCTGTCGTCATTCCCTCAAAGCTATTATTGGAGCCCCTTTTTGATGACGTCAGGACTTTCATCCACCGATTTCGCGAAACGCCTCGACAGGACGGCCGACGAGACCGAGGCCCTGCTGGGCAAATTGCTGTGCGACACGGTGTTGCCGGACGAGATCGCGCGCCCGAAGCGTCTGATGGACGCCATGCGCTATTCCTCGCTCGGCGGCGGCAAGCGGCTGCGGCCGTTCCTGGTGGTCGAAAGCTCGGCGGTGTTCGACGTTCCGCGTGACGCCGCGCTGCTGGCCGGCGCGGCACTCGAATGCATCCATTGCTATTCGCTGATCCATGACGACCTGCCGGCGATGGACAACAGCGACCTTCGCCGCGGCCGTCCCACCCTGCACAAGACGACGGACGACGCCACGGCGATCCTCGCCGGGGACGGACTGCTGACGCTCGCCTTCGACATCATCACCCGCGACGAGGTCCACAAGGATCCGACGGTCCGCCTGTTGCTGACGCGCGCGCTGGCGCGCGCCGCCGGCATCGGCGGCATGGTCGGCGGACAAATACTCGACCTCGCCGGTGAGGGGCGCTTCGGCGATCGCGAGCCGGTGGATGTCGCCCGTTTGCAGCAGATGAAAACCGGCGCCCTGCTCCGCTACGGCTGCATCGCCGGCGCGTTGCTCGGCCAGGCCTCGCAGAAGGATTATCAGGCGCTCGATACCTACGGCCGCGCGCTCGGCGAGGCGTTCCAGATCGCCGACGACCTTCTCGACGTCGAAGGCGATGCCGCCGCGCTCGGCAAACCCGCGGGAGCCGACGCCGCGCTCGGCAAAACGACCTTCGTCACCCAGCTTGGCATCGACGGCGCCAAGCAGCGCGTCCGCGACCTTCTGGCGAAGGCTGACGAGGCGTTGTCGGCCTTCGGCGCGCGCGGCGACGTGCTGCGCGCCGCCGCGCATTTCGTCGCCGACCGCAAGAATTGAAGGGCAGCGATGGCAGGCAAGGATGCCGACGACGAATTCTTGCTTCGCTTTCAGAAGATGCCGAGGCCGGCGCGCGTGGTCTATGCCCGTCGGCGCACCTTTATTGCGTTCGCCGTGGGCATCGTCGCATGCCTGCTGCTGCCGCACTCGCTGCGGCTGGTAACGCGACTGCTGATCGGCTGGGACGTTTTCGCCGCGCTCTATCTCATCCTGGTCTTCACCATGGTGTTCAGCGGCGGTCTCGCCCACATCCGACGCAACGCCCGGCTTCAGGACGACGGCCGCTTCGTGATCCTGCTGGTGACCGCGATCGGCGCCTTCGCCAGCATCGCCGCGATCGTGTTCGAGTTGGGCGCACCGCACCGTGGCGCACTCGAACTCGGACTGGCAACGCTCACCATCGCGCTGTCATGGGCGGCGGTACACACCACCTTCGCACTGCATTACGCGCACGAATACTATCGCGGGACTGAGCCCGGCGGCCTCGCATTTCCCAGTGGCAAGGACGGTGCGCGCGAAGACCCGGACTATTGGGACTTCGTCTATTTCTCGTTCGTGATCGGCATGACCGCGCAGGTATCCGATGTCGGCATCACCGACAAGATCATCCGCCGCACCGCCGCGGCGCATGGCGTGATCTCGTTCGTCTACAACACGGCGCTGCTGGCGCTGATGGTCAACATCGCAGCCAGCGCGATCTGACTACTGGCTTAGAGCGTTTTCAAGCGAAGTGGAAACCGGTTCGCGTGAAGAAAACGCGTCGAACCAAAATCATAGGGCCCCGCTTCTGATTCCGTCAGAAGCGGAAAAGGCTCTAGTGGCAAATTTCGACATTGCTGCCACCGCCGAGAATGCCACCGCCTTGCGCGGTGGTACGGAACTCGATCCGGCAGCCGCGCTTGATCGGATGGCAGGTATGATCGTCGCAGACAACGCCGCCTTGCTCCGGTTTCGCGCTCGCGCGGCTCGGCAGCCTGCGCGCGGCGGCTTGCGGCGCATCCAGTTCGTCGTTGAAGCGGCTGCGGCCGGCGCGGCGGGGACGACGATTATCGCGCTCGCGCGATGCGGAAGGCGCCTTGCGTTCCTTCCGCGCAACGCATTCGTTGTCGTCGTTGAGCACCTTGCCCTCGCCACAGGTGATCTTCGCACAGGCATCGCCATCGGCCTTGTAGCCATGACGGCAGATCAGCGGGCAGACGCGCGCCGTCTTGCTCTTGATGACACCGAGCGTATCGAGGCTGGCGACCTTCACGTCCAGCTTCGCATCTGCATGGCGATTGAAATTTTCCAGCGACAGCCGGGATGCCTTGCCCCACTCACCGTCGGCCGATCCGTTGAAGCAGCCGACGCGCCGCAATTCGATCTGCACCGATTTGTTGATCTCAACGGCCGACAAGGCCGGTTGCGCGACAGGCTCGGCGGCCGGGGACAGCGAGGCGGTCTGCTGCGCCGGCGCCTGCGAAGCCGACGGCGCAGAGGACGATGCAGGTGCGCCGGCCTGGCTCGGGCCGCGGGCCTGCGTGTTCGAGGTTGCCGCTGCCGCTTTGGAAGCCTGCGTATCGGCGGCGCGCTCCGCCGCCTCGCGCGACTGCTCCGCCGCATCGACTTTCGCCTGCTTGACCCGCTTCGCCTGTTCGGCGGCAATCCTGGCGTCTTCCGCACTCTTGGCGGCGGCGGCGGCCTTGGCAATTTCGCCCTGTTTCGCGCCTTCGGCCGCCAGGCGCACTTTTTCGTCCGCGGTCTCGCGCGCCTTCGCGGTCGCGGCAAGACGCGCATCTTCGGCACGGATCTTGTCGATCTGGCCTTTGGCGAGATCGGCATAGAAGCCGGTCGGATAGCTCTTCAGGAACGTATCCCATGCGGCACGCGTCCCTAGCTGTAGCGACAATTCGTAATCGCGGCGAACGTCGGCGCGCGCGTCCGCAACGGGAGCGCCCGATGCGGAAGGCGCAGCCTTGACCGGCACCAGCGGGACGTCCTCGCCACCGAGCGAACCGTAGACGTAGGGCTCCTGCCGATTGTTGGTGACCTTGAGCACGTCGTCGCGCACGAAGCCGAACGCCTTGCGCACGTCGAGACCTGGGGTCGCGATATGCCGCACCAGCGCATCGGTGAACGGGCTGTTCTTGTTGTCGCCGTCGGCGGCAGTCGAGCCGGCCTTGGCCGCATAGGCGATCAGCGTATTCGGCGACGTCGGCTCCACCTTGGCGAGGCCGCGGCCGACCGAGCGCATGCTGACCTTTTTCATGGTCTTGTTGAACGGATTGTCGCGGCAGGCGTCGAGAATCACCAGCCGCAACTGCCTGGCGGATTCCACCGCGACCAGCACGCGATCGAGCGACACCGCCTCGTCATAGACATCGGTGTCGCGCTGAAGCGCCGCATCGACAGGAATCAGATAATTCGTGCCCTCCACCTCGATGCCGTGACCGGCATAGTAGATCACGGCCATATCGGCGTTGCGCGCCTTGTCGCCGAAGTCGCGCAGCGCCCGCCGCATGTCGGCCCCGGTCAGATCGTGGCGAGCCTCGACCACGTCGAAACCGGCCTGCTTCATGGTCCGGGCGAAAGCAGCCGCGTCGTTGTCGGGATTGGCGAGTCGCGGAACGTTGCGGTATTCCGAGTTGCCGATCACCAGCGCCACACGGGTCCCAGCCGAGGCAGGCTGAGAGACCAGCACCGAAACCACGACAAACAAAAATCCGAACAAGCCGAGATATCGTCGCAAGGTCATGGCGGCAGATCCTGATCGTTCATTGATACCACACTCGCCGCCTTACCCGAAATCAAGCTCCGACTTTGTGAGCCGGGTCACAATCGGCAGAATGGGACATTCTCCACGTCCTCCCGGAATAGGACGCTGGCAACCCGCAAAACGTTCAAGCGGCGCAGGCCGAACCATGTCTTGCGCGACGCCACGTTTACGCGGCGCGGCAAGGTTGCTATAGGCAGCCAAGGGCTGGCAGCGGGCAGGATGCGGCAAGGGCGCAAATTACAAGGGTGGATCGGGGTCTTTACGGCCTTCGTGTTCGCTTTTCAGGCGTTTCTCGCCACCGCCGTCGCAACGCAGATGGCGGCTACCGCCCCCACTGACGCGTTCGCGATCTGCCATACCATTCCCGAGGGAACAGGCGATCACCCGGCCGGCACTACGCACGCCGCCCATCACCCGTGCATCATCTGTTCGTTTGCCTCGCTAGGCGGCCTGGCGCCGTCTCCCGTCACGATCGCTCTCGTCCGCCTGAGCAAAACGGTCGTTGCCGTCCAGGCACGACCGGCGCGCGTCGTCGTCAGCAAACAACGCTCCGCCCACCTCCCTCAGGGTCCTCCCCGGATCGCGTAGCTCACGACCCTTCGTCGTTCTGCTTACGTCATCATCTGGAGGACTTATTATGTCACGCCTTACGCGCGCGCTATGCGCCGCGAGCGCAATTACGCTTGTTGGATCCGAAACCGCTTTCGCCCAGTCGCAACTGCCGCCCATCGTCGTCCAAACCGCGCCTAAAACGGCAAAGCGGATACCGGCGACGGCCCGCGCGACACACCCGGCCGCCGGGACGCGCGCGACGCGGCACGTGGCTTCACGGCCGCCCGTTCCATCCGCTCCCTCGGCGGGGGGCAGCCTGACGGTGCCGACCACCGCCCAGGCGACCGCCGCCATAGAGCGCACGCCGGGGGCCGTCGCGGTCGTGCCCGATACCCAATTCAAGGACGGGCCTGCGAACACGATCAGGGACGTCCTCGGCTGGGTGCCCGGCGTCGTCACGCAGCCGAAGTCGAACATCGACAACCGGGTTTCGATCCGCGGTTCCGGTCTGACGCGCAACTACGGCAATCGCGGGATCAACGTCTACATGGACGGCATTCCGATCAACACCTCCGACGGCCTGTTCGACCTGTTCGAGATCGATCCCGCCGCCTATCGCTATGTCGAGGTCTTCAAGGGAGCCAACGCGCTGCGGTTCGGCGCCAACTCGCTCGGCGGCGCGATCAATTTCGTTACGCCGACCGGCCGGGACGCGAGCGCCTTCGATGCGCGGTTCGACGCCGGCAGCTTCGGCTATGTAAAATCGCAGTTCAGCACCGGCGGCGCCAGCGGACCATACGACTGGTTCGTCAACGGATCGGCGCAACGCGAGGACGGATTCCGCGATCACAGCAGCGGCAATATGGAACGCGGGAGCGGAAACTTCGGCTACCGGTTTTCGCCGGACGCCGAAACGCGGTTCTACATCAACGCAAACACATGGCGCCAGCGCCTGCCGGGTGAGTTGACCAAGGCGGACGCACTGAACGCCCCGCGGAGCGCCGATCCCGAGTTCGTGAGGCAAGACCAGCAACGCAATATCGACTCGGCGCGTCTCGCCAACAAGACGACATTGCGTTTCGGTCCCACCACGGTGGACCTCGGTATCTTCACGCACCAGCGCCACGTCGACCATCCGATCTATCGATATCTCGACTACACCGTCGCCGATTACGGCGGTTTTGTCCGGGCGACCGACGACCGGCCGATCGGAGGCTTCCGCAACCGCCTCGTCACGGGCGTGAACCTTTTCGCGGGCACGATGGATTACCAGGAGTACGACAACCCCGGTAATGCCGTGAAAGGCGCGCTGCTGGTGAACGCGCTGCAAAAGTCACAGAACCATTCGGTGTATGCGGAGAACAGCTTCTTCGTCGCGCCGAGCGTCGCCCTGATCGCCGGTGGCCAATTCATGCATGCGGTCCGCGATCAGCAGGATCGCTTCCTGTCGGATGGCGACCAGTCGGGCCGCCGCACCTGGGACATCTTCAGCCCCAAAATCGGCGTGCTCTGGGACGTCGACCCGACGTGGCAGGTGTTCGGCAATATCTCGCGCAGCGCCGAAGTGCCAACCTTTGACGCCAACAAGTTCACCTCCCCCGTGACCTCGAATGTCGATGCCCAGACCGCGACGACCTACGAGATCGGCACCCGCGGCCGGCGCCCGGACATCACATGGGATCTCGCGCTCTATCGCGCCGAGATCAGGAACGAACTGCAATGCCTGAGAACGTCGCCCTACAGTCTCTGCACCGTGGTGAACGCGGACAGGACCGTGCATCAGGGCGTCGAGGCCGGGCTCGGCGTCGCATTCCTCAAATCGGCCTTCGTTCAGGAGGACCGCTTCTGGTTCAACCTCGCCTACACCTACAACGACTTCTTCTTCAACGGCGACGCGCGCTGGGGCAACAATCGTCTCCCTGGCGTGTCGCCGCACATCCTCCGCGCCGAGGTGCTCTACAAGCATCCGGGCGGCTTCTATGCCGGTCCGAACGTCGAGTGGATGGCGCGGGCCTACTTCGCGGACAACGCCAACAGCCTGACGATCGACCCTTACGCGCTGCTGAACTTCAGGATCGGCTACGACGCGGGCCCCGGCTGGTCCGGCTATGTCGAAGCGCGCAACCTGCTCGACACCCGCTACATCTCGAGCACGATGACCGCGGATATCGCGACCGCCGCCTCCGCTTTGTTCAATCCGGGCTACGGCCGCGCCATCTATGGCGGTTTGCGCTACCGGATGTGACGGCACCGGCTGACCGGCCACATGTGCCGGTCAGCTGTTCCTTGCTGCGACACCCCATCGACCCGCCGCGCCGCCTTCGGCGGATCGGCGGCCGCTCAGCCGTCAGAATATTCTTGCGGTCGCGACCAAGCTCTGCCCAATACGAAGCGGAGGACAGGGAATTCCATTGGTCATGACCGAAACCTTTCTGACATCCCTGCTCGTTCTCACCATTCTTGCCGCATCGGCGGCATTGGCCCGGCGGCTTGTGACCGCGCCCGCCATCGTGTTTCTGGTGGTC
>NZ_MKRN01000005.1 GCF_001896955.1 Nitrobacter sp. 62-13
AGATCCGGTCTACGGAAGCGGAGGACCGCTATCGACGCTCTGGAAGCGGCCGAAATGACCGAATATGTGGCCCGCTTCTTTCCGGGCGGCATCGTAGTCTCTGCATTTGCGATGATCGGCGCACTGCGCAAGACAAGATCACATTGACGCTAGTGAAACGGGCGGCACCTCATGAAGCGCTCGAAGCAACGACACGCCTGTGCTCCAGCGGGCCGAAGCAGCCGCAATCGGACTCAAGACAGTTCCATCAGGGGCCGTGCGCCGCGCCGCAAAATGTGAAAGTGGAACGATATCAATCGCGACCGGTTTCCCACAGCGAGGGAAAACGCCATGCATCCAGAACCACGAAACCCGGATCCGATCGAACCGGTTCCACCACCGATTCCCACACCCGATCCGAACCCGGGGCCCGACATCAAGGAGCCGCCACCGCGGGAGTTGCCTGACGACGTGCCGCACCCGAATCCGGACGAGAAACGTAACCCGCCAATGCGACGATGACGAACCCGATCCCCCCCGGAATATCCATCCGCGCCGCGCCTGGATCGACCCTGGGCGTTGGACGCCACGACCGTACTCGCGTCCGAGCGCTTCAAAGCGCATCCATAACGGGTGACCGCCCGATCCGCCGGTGACATCCATTCCGAGTTGTCCCGATCCAGAGACCCGCAAAGGAACGTCCGGGATTGCGTCGAATTGAATGTTGTCGGACTTGCGGAGAATGCCCATGGCAGACTCAAATACTCCAGTAGCAAAGGCTTCACCTCGATCCTCCCCCATGCAGCAAATTTCCGTGGCCCTGACGGTGAATGGCGTGAGGAGAGAACTTGAAATCGCCCCGTGGACGACGCTGCTCGATGCCTTGCGTGAGCGTCTCGGCCTCACCGGGACCAAGAAGGGCTGCGATCATGGCCAGTGCGGCGCATGCACGGTTCTGCTCGACGGTCGGCCGATCAATTCCTGTCTCGCGCTCGCGGTGATGCAGGACGGCAGTGATGTCACCACCGTGGAGGGTCTTGCCCGTGACGGCACGCTCCATCCGGTGCAGCAGGCTTTCATCGATCACGATGCCTTTCAATGCGGCTACTGCACCCCGGGCCAAATTTGCTCGGCGGTCGGTCTCATCAGTGACGGAAGAGCCAGAACCCGCGCCGAAATCCGTGAAGCGATGAGCGGCAACATCTGCCGCTGCGGGGCTTATCCCAATATCATCGCTGCAATCGAGGAGGCGATGAAGGCGACATGAACAGCTTCCAGTATTCACGGGCGCAAGACGTCGCCGACGCCGTCCGGCAATCTGCCGCCGACGGATCAGCCAAGTTCATCGCCGGCGGCACCAATCTCGTTGACCTGATGAAATACGAAGTTGAGCGGCCTGCGCGTTTAATCGATATTTCGCATCTGCCACTGCGAGCGATCGAGGAACCGCCCGGCGGAGGGCTTCGCGTCGGCGCGCTGGTGCCAAACTCGGACCTTGCATGGCACCCCCAGGTAAAAGAGCGTTATCCGCTGTTGTCGAGCGCCATTCTTGCCGGAGCGTCAACGCAACTTCGCAACATGGCCTCCACCGGAGGCAACCTGCTCCAGCGCACGCGCTGCCTCTATTTCTATGACGTCGCCACACCATGCAACAAGCGCAAGCCGGGGAGCGGTTGCGCGGCTGTCGGCGGGATCAACCGGATCAACGCGATCCTCGGCACCAGCGATGTCTGCATCGCCACGCATCCGTCCGACATGTGCGTCGCACTGGCCGCGCTCGACGCCACGGTTCACGTTGTCGGCCCCGAAGGCGAGCGCGCGATTGCCATGACGGATTTTCATCGCCTGCCCGGCGATACGCCTGAGCGCGACACCAACCTCGGAGCCAACGAGATCGTCACGGCCATCGCGCTCCCTGCCCGTAGCTTCCGCACGCATTATACCTATCTCAAGATTCGCGACCGCCTGTCCTATGCCTTCGCGTTGGTCGCCGTTGCGGCCGCGCTCGAAATCGAAGGCGGCATCATTCGCGAAGCCAGGCTGGCGCTCGGCGGCGTCGCTCACAAGCCTTGGCGGGATCCGGAAGCCGAAGCGGTGTTGGTCGGTCAGTCCGCGGAAAGAAATACGTTCGCCAAAGCCGCCAGCGTCGTCCTGCGCGATGCGAAAGGATTCGGCCACAACGACTTCAAGATCGACCTCGCCCGGCGGACCATTATCCGCGCGCTGGATCAGGCCGCGCAGGGCACGCCGCAATCGCAGTCGGACAAGAGGATCGCGTGAGCGTCAATGACACTTCTCGCACCCAGCGAAGCACGTCCGCCTCGGCAGGAGTTGACCGCCGCACGCTGCTCAAAGGCGCGGCGGCTTTCAGCACAATCGGAGCCGCAGCCTCGCATGCAGCGGCTACTGCCGGAACGCCCAGACAAGCGAGTGCATCCATGACGAGCTATATCGGCACGGCAACCTCCCGGATTGACGGGCGCGACAAGGTCACCGGCACGGCGCGCTATGCGGCGGAATTCGGCGCGCCTGATCTTGCCTATGCCAGCCTGGTGACGTCGCCGATCGCACGAGGCCGCCTCAAACGGCTCGATGTTACCGCGGCATTGAAAGTCCAGGGCGTCATCACGGTCCTCTCGCACCAAAACCGTCCATCCATGGCGGACAACGACAAAGCCTACAAGGATCAGGTGGCGCCGAGGAATGGTTCGCCGTTCCGGCCGCTCTACGACGACGGCATCAAGTTCAGCGGCCAGCCCGTCGCTGTGGTGCTGGCGGAGGATCTTGAGACGGCCAGCTACGCGGCCTCGCTCGTCCATGTCGCGTATGACGAGGAGCCGCATGTTACCGACATCACGCGTCAACGCTATAATGGCATGGCGCTCAAAGCTCCCGCGAAACCGCGCGGCGATGCCACAAAAGCCTTCTCCGAATCGGACGCTCGCCATGAGGCCGATTACTTCGTTCCGATCGAGCACCACAATCCGATGGAGTTGTATGCATCGACAGCCATATGGAACGATGGACGGATCACCGTCTACGACAAGACACAAGGGGTCCAGAACGTCCATGGTTACCTGTGCGGCGTATTCGAATGCGACCCCGGAGATATCCGCGTGATGTCGCCTTATGTCGGCGGCGCGTTCGGCTCCGGCCTGCGGCCGCCGTTTCAGGTCGCGCTTGCTGTGCTGGCCGCCCGCGCGATCAGTCGCTCGGTGCGCCTCGTGCTGACGCGTCAGCAGATGTATGCGATCGGCTATCGGCCGGCGATGATCCAGCGCATTCAGCTCGGCGCAAAGGCCGACGGCAGCCTGAACGCAATCAGTCACGACGCGGTGACGTCGACGTCAGAATATGAGGACTTCCACCGCAACGAAACCACCTGGTCGAGCCTTCTCTACAGGAGCGAAACGGCAAAATATGACCACAAGCTCGTCCGTCTCGATCTTCCGACCGGATGCGACATGCGGGCGCCAAGCGCGGCCACCGGAGTCTATGCGCTGGAAGCGGCGATGGATGAACTCGCGGAAGCGCTCAAGATGGACCCGATCGAACTGCGGCTGAAATGCTATTCCGATCGCGACCAGAGCAATGGCCTGCCCTTCAGCAGCAAGAACCTGCGGGAATGCTACCGGCAAGGGGCGGAAACTTTCGGCTGGAGCCGGCGCAATCCCGCGCCGCGTTCGATGCGCGAAGGCCACGAATTCATCGGCTGGGGCATGGCGACCGGCGTTTGGGAAGCCTTGCAGATGCCGATCGCCGTCCGTATCGCGCTGACGTCGAACGGTCACGCCGAGGTGTCGTGCGCGACAGCCGATATCGGCACCGGAACCTACACCATCATGGCGCAAGTGGCGGCCGACATGCTCGGCCTTCCGCTTGAGGCGATCTCGATCAAGCTCGGCGATTCCACCCTTCCGCAAGCGCCGGTCGAGGGAGGATCGTGGATGGCCGCTTCGGTCTCAAACGGCATCGTCACCACCAGCCAGGCGATCCGGGACGACCTTCTGAAGCTGGCGCAACGCCTGCCCGGCTCGCCGCTCAAAGGGCGCAGCGGCGACGAGGTCGTGCTGGCCAACGGCGCGATCGCGTTAAAAACCGATGGTCGGGACGCGACTGCGATTGCCGACGTGATGCGATCGGCCGGCATCGACCGGATCGAGCGTGAAGAACGGACGACATTCGCCAAGGACGATGCCCACGCGCACAATACCCATTCCGCGATCTTCGCCGAAGTGAGAGTCGATGAGGACATCGGCGTGATTCGCGTCACCCGCGTCGTCAGCGCCGTGGCCGCCGGGCGCATTCTCAACCTGAAGACCGCGCGCAGCCAGATCATGGGCGGCGTGGTATGGGGCATGGGCATGGCGTTGCACGAGGAAACCCTGATCGATCATCGTTTCGGGCGCATGATGAATGCGAACATCGCCGAGTATCATGTTCCGGTAAACGCCGACGTTCACGATGTCGATGTGATCTTTGTCGATGAGCAGGATGAGTTCGTCAACCCGATGGGCATCAAGGGACTTGGAGAGATCGGCATCGTCGGCGTTCCTGCTGCGATCGCCAATGCCGTTTATCATGCGACAGGTGTGCGTGTGCGCGATCTTCCGATCACGCTCGACAAACTGACCCGCAAAGCGTGAATCGATTCGACGAGGCGTCCACAACAGATGGATTCACGGCCGACTGCCACGGCCTCCCGTCGCCATCGCAAGACCGCATGCCATCGCCGTTGTCGAGCAGACAGCGCATAGCAGCATCGCCAAAATGACGATAACTCGCATGTTTCTTCTCGGATATACCTTGGATGCCGGTGTCAGTGTCGCTGGCAAAATGGGGCTGCCGGTCTTACGTACCCGTTGACTGGCAGCCCCGATCTCGCGCTGACGGGACTCGTTGCGGATCAGTTCAAGTGCGGTCTTGCACGCACGCGAGAACCGCGTGCTTGCTTTGAGAAGGTCGGTCTGCTTCCGGCTCTCTTCGGACATAGCGTGGACGACCTCCATCACCTCGTGCGGCGGCCCCATGATCAGCACGGCGGAACCGGTTGGAATCGGTTGGCGCGCGTTGCCTATTCTTGTTGGCGCGGAAGATCAGGTAGAGGCCGCCCAGCACGAACGGCATGACGGGGATCTCGACGTTCGAGGACCATGCGATCGCGCAATCCTCGGCGATCAATCGGCCGGGCTGTCAGGCGCTGATGCGCGCAGTGAATTCGGGGCGCGCGGATCCGCGAACTGGTTTGGGCCATCGTGGTGCGCGCTTCACCGAACAGCAACGCGCTCGAAATCGATATCCGTGGGAGACTGACGGAATTAATCGGATTGCCCGCGTTCGCGCTCGTTTCCGGCGGGATGCGAGATGGTAGCGAGGGAGGGACTCGAACCCCCGACCCCAGGATTATGATTCCCGTGCTCTAACCAGCTGAGCTACCTCGCCACGGCGTGCACAGCCGAAGAGAGCAGTGAACGCGCGGCGGCATATAAAAAGCCGCTCAATGGCGTGTCAAGCAAAGCCGACCGATATGCCGGCTTATTAGTGAGGACTTATTTCGGCCGCACGTTGGGGTCCCCGCCGGGACTGCCCGGTGGCGGAATAACCGGCGTGTTGCCGCCTTCCGGGGTCGGCGCGCGGATCTCCGGATCGACGCCCGCAGGCGGGCACAGGACGCCGTCGGATTTCGCCAATTTGTCCCCGAGCGGCTCCCCGCGTTTGCCGGTCGTCGTTCCGTTCGGCGAGACCGTGTCGTGAGGGGCGCAACCGGTGTTCGTGGAGGGGGCCGGCGTCGTGGCAGGGGGTGCGCCCGGCGGCGGCGCCTGTGCAAAGGCGGTCTCCGGGAGCGCAACGAGTGCGACCAATACGAACAAGGACCTGGCTGTCATCCGCATGTAGTGGCAACGAAGGGCGAGAGCGGATGTTCCGCCGGAACCAACAATCAGGATTTGCGATAGCGGATCAGCGAGAAGTGCCCCATCGGCGGCATCGGGCGATGCTCGAAAAGCGTGACGCCGCCGTTCTTCGCAGCCCAGTCCACGAGGCGCTGCCACGGAAATTCGGGACGCCAGCCGAGCCGCCGGGCCAAAGGCGCAAACGCCAGTTCAAACAGACGGCGGGGTCCGCGCTCGGCGCCGATATGATTGACCAGAATCAATTCACCGCCCGGCTTCAGCACGCGGACAAAATCATCGAGCGTCGCTTCGGGATCGGGCACCGCGGTGATGACAAATTGCGCCACCACCGCATCGAAAAATGAATCCGCGAACGCAAGATGTTTGGCGTCCATCACCGCCAGCGTTTCGACGTTGGTAAGATTGAGCGAACGCACCCGCTGCTGCGCCTTGCGCAGCATCGGCTCGGAGATATCGACGCCATACAGTTTCGTGGTGGACGCATAATCCGCAAGCGACAGGCCGGTGCCGACGCCGACGTCAAGGATACGGCCCCCGATCGTATCGGCTATGGCGATGGTGGATTGGCGGCCCGGATCGAAAACCTTGCCGAATACGAAATCGTAGACCGGTGCCCAGCGGCCATAGGCCTTCGCGACGCCGGCGCGGTCGATGTCGTTGCCCATGCTGTCCGCGCGTCCCGAACCCTATCCGCGCAGTTCGGCGGCGAGAGGCGCCACCGACGTGCCGTTCTGCATGGCCGTTCCGCTTGCGCGCTTCGCCATGGCACGCGCGATGAACCCGCCGCCGAGCACCCGCGCCTGCCCTTCCGGCCCATCGTAGAACACGCAGGCCTGACCGGGCGACACGCCCTCCTCGCCAGCCACGAGTTCGATCTCATAGCGGCCGTCGATGGCGCGCAGCCATGCCGGCTGGGGCTTGCGGGTCGAACGGACCCGCACGAACAATTCAAGTCCCGTCCCCACCGCGCGATCGAGCGCGCCGTCGCCGATCCAGTTCACGTCGCGCAGCACGATACGATGCATCTTCAACGCTTCGCGCGGTCCGACAACCAGCCGCCGGTTCGCCGCGTCGAGACTCAAGACGTAAAGCGGCGCGCCGGAGGCGATGCCGAGGCCGCGGCGCTGTCCGACCGTGAAATGCACGATGCCCTCGTGATGACCGAGGACGTGCCCGTCGAGATCGACGATGTCGCCCGGCTCCAATGCGTTCGGCTTCAGCCTGCTGATGACATCGGTGTAGCGGCCGGTCGGCACGAAACAGATATCCTGGCTGTCGTGCTTGTCGGCAACCGAGAGGTCGAAGCGCCGCGCCAGTTCGCGGGTCTGCGCCTTCGTCATGTCGCCGAGCGGAAAGCGCAGAAAATCGAGTTGCTCGCGCGTGGTGGCGAACAGGAAGTAGCTCTGGTCGCGATCCGCATCCGCCGCGCAGAGCAGCGCGCGCGAACCGCCGGCCAGACTGCGGGAAGCGACGTAGTGGCCGGTCGCAAGCGCGGTGGCGCCAAGCTCGCGCGCGGTGGCCAGGAGATCCCGGAACTTGACCAGACGGTTGCACTCGATGCAGGGCACGGGCGTCTCGCCCGACGCATAGCTGTCCGCGAAATTCTCGATCACGGTTTCGCGGAAGCGGCTTTCATAATCCAGCACGTAGTGCGGAATGCCGAGGCGCTCGGCAACGTTGCGGGCGTCATGGATGTCCTGACCGGCGCAGCAGGCTCCCTTGCGATGGGTGGCCGCGCCGTGATCGTAAAGCTGCAAGGTTATTCCGACGACGTCGTAGCCCTCGGACTTCAACAGCGCGGCCGTCACCGACGAATCGACACCGCCCGACATGGCGACCACGACCCGCGTATCCTGAGGACGGCCTTCAAGATCCAGACTGTTGAGCATTGATCCCGTCATACATGAGATCGCGCAAGGTCGCATGCGCCTTGCCGATCGGAGACTTTCGCGGTGTTTCGGAGCGGGAATTCCGTTCCGTCCGGCCGACTGAAAGACCAGCTTTTGTACAGTAATATAGTTCGTATTCCTGCGAGGCAATCACGGCCAGACGACGGCGACGGACCAGCGGCAAATCTTGCCGCCGGGCAGAAAGCGAGCAGCCGAACCGGCGGGATCGGCGGTCGGATGGTCCGCATAACTCATTGAATATACTCATGATACATTCAAACCGGACGATGGCCCGGTCCTTGCTGCTCGCTTGGCACCGTATCGCGAGAGGTTGCCTGTGCTTAGCGTGACACCAGAAACCGCCACCAGCGTGTCGTTACCGAATATGAGGCAAAGGCCTGAGCGGGACGATCAGCCGATGGGGGGCTCCTTCGAGGCCCTGGTCGATATCAGCGCACAGGCTTCGCAGGCTCCCGCCGCGCCAGCGTCGAATTGGTCCGACCAGCACGCCATCCGTCCCGACCGCACCGCCAGCGGCTCCGGCCCGGATCGTACCGCGCCGGCCGATAGTAACGTACAGACGCGGGGTTCCCAGCCGCCCTCCACCGGACCGCAGCAGACCAATTCGAGCGCAGAACCAGCCACCGGCGGCCAGAAGGCCGATGCAGGCGCAAAAGCGGCGAACGCCGGACATCACCCTCGGACCAAACACGGAGATACCGAGGTCGCTTCGAGCGGGGACGCTTCAAATCCTGCACTGACGCCCCCGGACATCACAGACCCGGCCACCCCGCCGCAAGTCACGATATCGCCGGTCGCGGTCGCAGTTCCGGTCGCAACGCCGATTGCCGCAGCAGCATCGACGGCCGCCACGCCCGCTGCAACCGCGGCCACCGGTTCGGCGAGCGCATCAACCCGCGCCGCCGGGGCGTCGGCGACCGACGTCACTCCCACTATTGACGTCACTCCCACTATTCAAGTCGCGCGCGCGGACGCCGATTTCGGGCCGACCCCGGAGACGGCCGCCGCCACGGCAGCATTCGTGAAAGAGGCGACGGTCCCGCCGGCGTCCCAGCAGGCCGCACAGGCAACCGCCGTGCAGACCCTCGGGGCCACGGTTGCCGCGGCAACACCGGCCACCGGCAAGGCGGGCACAAAGACAGCCGACAATGCGCCGCCGGCCAAGGCGGCCGCATCGATCATGACCGGACTCGAGCCCTCACCAACGACCTCGGACGCATCAGCGCCATCGGCCGCGTCCGCGAACCCGAGCCCGAATGCGCCGCACGACGCCCCGCCCGGCGATCACAAGCATGATGCCACCTCCGGCGACAGCACAAAAGCGGCCTCGTCCGATACCGGCACGCCCGCAACGCAGCAAGGAGCGGCAGCACCGCAGCATTCCGGCCAGGCGAGCGACGCCGTCGCGCCGCAGCCGCAGCCCGACAACGGTCAACCGCAGGGTATCAACGGCACCCTGGCGCAGCCGCAGGCGCAATCAACCGCCGCGACAACGCCCGCAACGCCGCAATACAATGTCGCGGCCGCCGCCGGCGCCGCGGTGCCACTGAACGGACTTGCGGTCCAGATCGCAGTCACGGCCCAGAGCGGAAAGAGCCGCTTCGAAATCCGGCTCGACCCCGCCGACCTCGGCCGCATCGATGTCCGTCTCGACGTCGACCGTCAGGGCCGGGTCACGTCCCATCTGACGGTCGAGAAACCGGAAACGCTTGCGATGCTGCGGCAGGACGCGCCGCAGCTCCAGCGCGCGCTGCAGGACGCGGGCCTGAAGACCGGCGACGGCGGTCTGCAATTCAGCCTGCGCGATCAGTCCTCGCAGGGCCAGACCCCGCGCGACGATACCGGCCGTAACGCGCGGCACCTGATCGTGACCGAAGACGACATCGTTCCGGCGGCGGCAGCCGGACGCAGCTATGGCCGGATGCTCGGATCGAGCGGCGGTCTCGATATCCGGGTGTAGGGAGAGGGACATGACGAGCTCAGTGGGTTCCGCGGTTCAGCAGGTGGTGTCGGGCACGACGCCGTTGCCCGCTTCCTCCTCAAACTCGGCGACATCGAGCAACGGCACGCTGGCCGGCAACTTCCAGACCTTCCTGACGCTGCTGACGACGCAGTTGCAGAACCAGAACCCGCTCGATCCGCTGGACACCAACCAGTTCACCCAGCAGCTCGTCCAGTTCGCGGGCGTCGAGCAACAGTTGAAGACCAACGACCAGCTCGCCAGTCTTGTTTCCCTGCAGCAAACGACGCAGGCGACGCAGGCGCTGGATTTCGTCGGCAAGAATGCCGTGGTCGACGGCAGCACCGCGACCATGACCAACGCGGCGGCGACGTGGCAGCTCAGCATCCCGACCGCCTCCACTCTCACCGTCAACATCGCCAACAGCACCGGTCAGAACGTTTTCTCCGGTTCCTACGGCGTCAATGCCGGCGACAATCAGGTTTTTTCCTGGAACGGCCTCGGCAACGACGGCACGCAATGGCCCGACGGTAAATACACGCTGACGACGACGGCGGCGGATGCCTCCGGCAATCCGGTCTTGGTCTCGACGCAGATTCAGGGTCAGGTGAATTCCGTTGATCTCACCCAATCGCCGCCGCTGCTGTCGATCGGCGGCCAGACCTACACCATCAGCCAGATCAAGCGCATCGTGAACTGACGGCGCAGCTCGTGCCTCGGGCTTCCCTATCCGACCGGTCTCGTGCAACCGAGACGACGGACCGGCGTCGCTCCCAAACGGTCTTTTCAAGGAGAATCGTATTGAAGCCTTGGGCTTAGGCAAATTTTAAGCCGCAAGGCGTAGCTTCCTCGGCGAGTTCAGTGGTTTAGAGTTTGTGAGTACGCCATGACAGAACCCCATCGCCCGAGGGTGAAATACGTCATCGGGCCCGACGGAAGCCCGTTAACAATCGCCGATCTGCCGGCACCCGGCACCAAGCGGTGGGTGATCCGCCGCAAGGCCGAGGTCGTTGCCGCCGTACGCGGCGGACTGCTCTCCCTTGAGGAGGCTTGCAGCCGCTACACATTGACGGTCGATGAATTCCTGTCCTGGCAGTTCTCGATCGACCAGCACGGCCTTGCCGGGCTGCGCACCACGCGAATCCAGCAATATCGCCAGTAATATACCTCCAGATTAGCGCGAATCCTCAGAAAACCGGCCTCCTTCTGGAGACCGGTTTTTTGTCGTTTGAGCAATTTCGTCACGGGTCTTAATCGCCGTTAACCATATCGAAACCATACCATAGGCAATAATTGCCGAGTCGGCCTTTCCAGGGGTCGAGTCCAAGGGGCTGGTTCGTTGCAGGGGCTGCTGGCATTTCTAAAAGGCCTGGGCGCGTCACGGTTGATGGCGATGGTCGCCGTCACCGCCGTGCTGATCGGCTTCTTCGCATTCATCATCGTGCGCGTCACCACGCCGCAGATGACGACTCTCTTTACCGACCTCAGCGTCGAGGACTCCGCCGGGATCATCAAGGACCTCGAACGTCAGGCAATTCCCTACGAGCTGCGCAACGACGGCGCCGTCATCATGGTGCCGAAGGACAAGGTGACGCGGCTGCGGATGAAGCTCGCCGAGGCGGGACTGCCCAAGGGCGGCGGGGTCGGCTATGAGATCTTCGACAAATCCGACGCCCTCGGCACCACGAGCTTCGTCCAGAACATCAATCGCCTGCGCGCGCTGGAAGGCGAACTCGCCCGCACCATCCGCGCCATCGACCGTATCCAGGACGCCCGCGTCCATCTGGTGCTGCCCGAGCGGCCGCTGTTCTCGCGCGAAGCGCCGCAGCCATCCGCCTCGATCGTGCTGCGTGTCCGCGGCGCCCTCGAACCGCAGCAGATTCGCGCCATCCGCCATCTCGTTGCCTCGGCCGTCAACGGGCTGAAGCCGCAGCGTGTGTCCATCGTGGACGAAGCCGGCCAGTTGCTCGCCGACGGCTCGAACACCGATGCCGACGGCGTGACCGGAGACGAGCGGCGCGCCGCATTCGAAAAGCGCATGCGCAGTCAGGTCGAGGCCATCGTCTCGTCGGTGGTCGGAAGCGGCCGGGCTCGCGTCGAACTCTCCGCCGACTTCGACTACAACAAGATCACCCAGACCTCGGACAAGTTCGATCCGGAAGGCCGGGTGCTGCGGTCCAGCCAGACCCGCGAGGAATCCTCCGTCACCGCCGACAACAACGGCCAGGTCACCGTCAACAACGAGTTGCCCGGCACTCAGCAATCGGACACGACGAACCCCGCGCGCGACCAGAGCAAGAAGAGCGAAGAGACCAACAACTACGAAATCTCCCGCACCACCAAGACCGAGGTGACCGAAGCCGGCCGCGTCAACCGCATCTCGGTCGCAGTCCTCGTCGATGGCACTTACACCAAGGATGACAAGGGCCAGATGGTCTATGCGGAGCGCAGCAAGGAGCAGCTCGACCGCATCGCGACGCTGGTCCGCTCGGCCATCGGCTTCGACCAGAAGCGCGGCGACCAGGTCGAGGTCGTCAACCTCCGGTTCGCCGAGCCGCCCTCTGCCGTGCCGCTCTCCGAGCCGACCGGCTTGCTGGGAATGATGCAGTTCACCAAAGACGACCTGATGTACGTCATTGAACTCGCCGTCATGATGATGCTCGGCCTCGTGGTGATCTTCATGGTGATCCGTCCGCTGGTCCGGCGTATCCTGGCGTCCGAGCCGCCGCCGCCCAGCCCGCCGTCCGCGCTCCCGGCCCCGGCCGAGGCCAGCGCCCAGGCCAACCCGTCAGGGCAAAATCTCGTTCCCGGCAACAACGCCACCGCGCAGTTGATCGACGTTGCCCAGGTGCAGGGGCAGGTTCATGCCCAGTCGGTGCATCGGGTCGGCGAACTGGCCGACCGCAATCCCGCCGAAACCGCCTCCATCATCCGTCAATGGTTAGCCGAGCCCGCGTGATCCGACATGGCCGTACCTCAAACAACCAATGCAAACGATATCGCCAGCGTGGTCGCCTCGCTTGCCAGTCGCCAGAGCAACCGTCCCAAGTCCAAGCCGATGAGCGGGCCGAAACGGGCGGCCGTGATGATGCTGGCGCTGGGCGAGCAATATGGCGGCAAGGTCTGGGCGATGCTGGACGACGACGAGGTCCGCGATCTGTCGCTGGCGATGTCCACTCTCGGCACGGTCGAGGCCGATGTCGTCGAGGACCTGCTGCTCGAATTCGTCTCGCGGATGTCGGCGTCGGGCGCCTTGATGGGCAATTTCGACGCAACGGAGCGGCTGCTGACCCAATATCTTCCCAACGACCGGGTCAGCGGAATCATGGATGAGATCCGGGGACCGGCTGGGCGCAACATGTGGGAAAAGCTGTCCAACGTTCCGGAGGAGGTTCTCGCGAACTACCTCAAGAACGAATATCCGCAGACCATCGCCGTCGTGCTGTCGAAGCTGAAGCCCGAGCACGCCGCGCGGGTGCTCGCCATCCTGCCTGAAGACATGGCGCTCGACGTGGTCGGCCGCATGCTCAAGATGGAAGCGGTGCAGAAGGAAGTCATCGAGCGCGTCGAGCAGACGCTGCGCAGCGAATTCATGTCCAACCTGTCCCAGACCCGCCGCCGCGACGCGCATGAGGTGATGGCCGAAATCTTCAACAATTTCGACCGCCAGACCGAGACCCGCTTCATCACCGCGCTGGAAGAAGAGAACCGGGAGTCCGCCGAACGCATCAAGGCGCTGATGTTCACCTTCGACGATCTGGTGAAACTCGACGCAGGCTCGGCGCAGACCCTGATGCGCCACGTCGACAAGGACAAGCTCGGCATCGCGCTGAAGAGCGCCAACGAGGAGGTTCGCGCTTTCTTCATGGGCAACATGTCATCGCGTGCCGCGAAGATGCTGATGGACGACATGGCCGCGCTCGGGCCGGTCCGGCTGCGCGATGTCGACGAGGCGCAGGCGCTGCTGGTCAATCTCGCCAAGGACCTCGCGGCCAAGGGCGAAATCATGCTGTCGAAAAACCGTGCCGACGACGAGCTGGTATACTGATGGGCGCTCCGGCAAAATTTCTGTTCGATACGGACTTTTCGGTTCCGAACAAATCCAGCGAGCGGGCGCCGACGACCCAGGAGATCGCGCAGCAGATCGCGGCCGCCGAATCCAGGGCATATCAGAACGGGTTCGACGCCGCACAGCGCGAAGCCAGGGTGCAGAGCGACCGCCGGATCGCGCTGGCGATCGAGAATATCGCCGCAGGCATCAAGGGAATTGCCCAAAGCATCACTGCGGTCGAAGCGCGGATGGAGACCGAGGCGGTCGACGTCGCGGTCGCGGTCGCGCGCAAATTGTGCAGCGAACTGATCGCGGCCGAACCCTTGACGGAGGTCACCGCGCTTGTCTGCGACAGCTTCCGGCATCTGGTGTCGACGCCGCATCTCGTGGTGCGGATCAACGATCAGCTTTACGACACGGCGCGCGAGCAGATCGAACGCATCGCCAAACAAAACGGGTTTACCGGCCAGCTCGTCATACTCGCCGAACCCGACATCGAGACCGGCGACTGCCGGATCGAGTGGGCCGACGGTGGGATCGTGCTGGAACGCACGGCCATCGATGCCAGGATCGATGAACTGGTGCGCGGCTACATGGCTCGCAAATCGAACGGCAACACCTGAGGGCATGGGGAAGAACAATGAGCGATAACGACACCCAGGTGCCGCTTCCCGACCTCAACGCGGCCGATGCGCCGACGGACGATGACGTCGGATACAGCGAGGACGAACAGGTCTCGAGGGTTGCGTCCGATCTCGAGGCAGTGTTCGACGTTCCGGTTCAGGTTTCCGCCGTGCTCGGCCGTTCAAGGATGGACGTCGGCGCGCTCCTCAAGCTCGGGCCCGGCAGTGTTCTGGAACTCGACCGGCGAGTCGGCGAGGCCATCGATATCTACGTCAACAACCGGCTGGTGGCGCGCGGCGAGGTCGTTCTCGTGGAGGACAAGCTCGGTGTGACCATGACCGAAATCATCAAGGCCGACAAAGCCTGACGCGGACCGGCCGCCGCGAGCCCGGGACAGATAACAGGAGCAGATCATGCGGCTTCTCATCGTTGGCACACTGAAGGGCCAGCTCACGACCGCCACCAAGATCGCCATGGACAATGGCGCCTCCGTCACCCACGCCGGCGGCAACGAACAAGCCATGGCCGTGCTCCGCGGCGGCAAGGGCGCCGATCTCCTTCTGGTGGATGTCGATCTCGATATACGCGCCCTCGTCATGCGGCTCGAGGCGGAACACATTCACGTGCCGATCGTCGCCTGCGGCATCACCAGCGACGCGCGAGCCGCCGTCGCCGCGATCCATGCAGGCGCCAAGGAATACATCCCGCTGCCGCCGGATCCGGAGCTGATCGCCGCGGTGCTCGCCGCAGTAGCGAACGATTCCCGCGATCTGATTTACCGCGACGAGGCAATGGCCCGGATCATCAAGCTGGCGCAGCAGATCGCCGGCTCCGACGCCTCGATCATGATCACCGGCGAATCCGGCACCGGCAAGGAAGTGCTGGCGCGCTACGTGCATGCCCGTTCCAACCGGGCCAAGCGGCCCTTCATCTCGATCAATTGCGCGGCGATCCCGGAGCATCTTCTGGAATCCGAACTGTTCGGCCACGAGAAGGGCGCGTTTACCGGAGCGGTCGCGCGCCGCATCGGCAAATTCGAGGAGGCCACCGGCGGCACGCTGCTGCTCGATGAAATTTCCGAGATGGACGTTCGGCTGCAATCGAAGCTCTTGCGCGCCATTCAGGAGCGCGTGATCGATCGCGTCGGCGGCACGCGGCCGGTGCCGGTCGACATCCGCATCATCGCGACATCGAACCGCAACCTTGCGGACGCCGTGCGCGAGGGGACCTTCCGCGAGGACCTGCTGTTCCGTCTCAACGTCGTGAACCTGAAAATCCCTCCGCTGCGCGATCGTCCCGCCGACATTCTCGAACTGGCGCAGCACTTCGCGAAGAAATATGCCGAGGCCAACGGCCTGCCGGTGCGTTCGCTGTCGGCGGATGCGCGGCGCGTGCTGACGACGAACCGCTGGCAAGGCAATGTCCGCGAACTTGAGAACACCATTCATCGCGCCGTCTTGATGACCAGCGACGACGAGATCGGGGCGGACGCGATCCTGACGCCCGACGGCGACCGTCTCGACCTGGCGAGGACCGCGCCCGCCGTCGCCCACGCCACGCTCGCCGCCGAGCAGGTGACGCGGGCGCTGGTCGGCCGCACCGTCGCCGACGTCGAACGCGACCTGATTCTCGAAACGCTGAAGCATTGCCTCGGTAACCGGACCCACGCCGCCAACATTCTCGGCATCTCGATCCGGACGCTGCGCAACAAGCTCAACGAATATGCCGACGGCGGTATCCCGATCACGCCTCCCGGCAGCGGCGATCATCGCGCATTCGTTCCGACGGTCTGAGCGCGCTTCCCGCTTTCGGCGCGGAAAGCGAAGACGAGCGGCGTTTACCCGCAACGGGAAGAGAGCGTTCCACTGCACCGAGGGAACGCACCTTGCGCCCGTCTCGCGAATGGTTAGGTTTCGACCATCGAGTCGCGGCGCCGCTTCGGGGCTCTGCCATCCTTCGAGACCCCATGACCTCCTTTACGCCGCATCAGGATACAGCGCTGCAAGCCGTCGCCGACTGGCTGAAAGCCAAACCCGGCAAAGGCAGCACACCGCAGGTGTTCCGTCTGTTCGGCTATGCCGGCACCGGCAAGACCACGCTGGCGCGCCACATCGCCGACGGCGTCGACGGCGAGGTCAAGTTCGCGGCCTTCACTGGCAAGGCCGCATTGGTGATGCGCAACAAGGGCTGCGACGGCGCTTCGACGATTCACTCGCTGATCTATCGCGCCCGCGAATCCGGCGAAGAGCAGCCGAGTTTTGAGTTGTGGGACGATGCGCCCGCATCCAAGGCCAAGCTCATCGTGATCGACGAATGTTCCATGGTCGACGCCGAACTCGGTCGCGACCTGATGTCGTTCGACTGTCCGCTGCTGGTGCTGGGAGATCCCGCGCAACTGCCGCCGATCCAGGGCGGCGGCTTCTTCACCAGCGCCGCTCCGGACGCGATGCTGACCGAGGTTCACCGGCAGGCTCAGGACGACCCGATCGTGCGCATGTCAATGGACGTTCGCGAGGGCCGCGAGCTTGACATCGGCCGCTATGGCGAAAGCGAGGTTGTCGCGCGCGGCGATCTCGACCCGGCGCGCGTGATGAACGCCGACCAGGTGCTGGTCGGCCGCAACAACACCCGCCGCTCCTACAATATGCGGATGCGGCAGCGGCAGAATATCGAGGACCAGCTACCGGTGGCCGGCGACAAGCTGGTCTGCCTGCGCAACAACCGCAAGAAGGCGCTGTTCAATGGCGGCCTGTGGCGCGTGAAGTCGCGCGCGGCCTCGAAATCGAAAATCATCACGATGCGACTCTCCCCTGATGAGGAATTCGCGCACAAGGTGACGAAGGTCTCGGTGCGGCAGGACTGCTTCGCCGGCGGCATCGAGGATATTCCGTGGGAACAGCGCAAGCCCTACGACGAGTTCGATTACGGCTACGTCCTGACGGTGCACAAGTCGCAGGGGTCGCAATGGGACGACGTGGTGCTGTTCGACGAAAGTTTCGCGTTTCAGGACAGCCGCGCGCGCTGGCTCTACACCGGCATCACCCGCGCCGCGAAGCGATTGAGTGTCGTGGTGTAGCGAGGCGGCGGAAATGACCCAACTTGCAGCCACGCTTTCGTAACTCGCGCGAACGACCCTTGTCGACGGCCAGACGCGACTATCGCTATTTGCAAGACGGCGCAGCTTCGGCCTCCGCCCCCTCGCGTGCAGCCTCGTTCAGGGGCTATTTGCTATTGATTCATCGCCGAGCTAGCCTTGGAGAGGTCATCGCGCAATCAGCACCGTGTTCATCATCACCTGATGGCCGCTTGCGGCAATCTGCCGCTTCGCCAATCATGACGCCTTGAACAAGTATCTTTTGGCGAATCCACCAGTGAGGAGATTAAAGATGCGATCGAAGATCAGTTTAGCGGCATTGCTCGCCGGTTCCGTAGCGTTCACCTTTTCCGTGCCGGCGACGTCGGCACCGCTCATGGGCCAGTCCAATATGAGCAAGGCGGCTCCGTCCTCGATCGAGGCTGTTCAATATTATGGCCATCACCATCGCCACTATCATGGTGGAGGCGGCGGCGCCGGCGCGTTGATCGGCGGCTTGGCGGCAGGCGCCATTATCGGCGGCGCAATCGCTGCCGGTCAAGCCAACGCACAACAGAACGCAGCCTACTGCGCGCAACGCTTTCGTTCCTACGATCCGGCATCGGGGACATATCTCGGCCTCGACGGCTACCGTCATCCCTGTCCGTAAGCGGCGGAATTTCTCGGCGTGCCTTCGCGCCGACACATCCGAGCCGTTTGACGCGGAGCCCACCGGCTCCGCGTTTTTTTTACAAGCGGGTTTTGCTTTGCAGCCGTCTACGATGTGACGATTCAGATGTTTGCTTTTGAACGCGCCGATCCGTCGATTTCGGCAAGGGCCCGTTCCAGATCGGCGATCAAATCGGCGGTATCCTCGAGGCCGATCGAAAGCCGTATGAGACCGTTGGTAATGCCGGCGGCCTTGCGCGCCTCCTCCGACATGCTGGCATGGGTCATCGTCGCGGGGTGAGCCAGGAGGCTCTCGGTGCCGCCGAGCGACTCCGCGAGACTGAAAAGCCGGACGGCCTCGACGAAGCGGGCAACCGCCAAGCCGCTTCCCTTCAACTCGAAGCTGAGCATCGCACCAAAGCCGGATTGCTGGGCCTTGGCGACGGCATGGCCCGGATGCGTGGGCAGCCCCGGATAGTGGCATGCGGCAACGAGAGGATGTTCGGCAAGAAACTCGGCGACCGCCTGCGCGCTGCGCTGCTGCCACTCCATGCGCGGAAACAGCGTGCGGATACCGCGAAGCGCGAGGTAGGAATCGAACGGCGCCCCCGTCGTGCCAACGATATTGGCCCAGGCCGCCAGCGCCTCGGCATCAGCAGCATCGGCCGCGATCACGGCGCCGCCGACCATGTCCGAGTGGCCGTTGAGATATTTCGTGGTCGAGTGAATGACGAAATCGGCGCCGAGCGCGATCGGCCGCTGCAGCGCGGGCGACAGAAACGTATTGTCGACGGCGACCTTGGCGCCTGCCGCTCTGGCCTGCGCGACAATCGCCCGGATGTCGACGATGCGCATCAGAGGATTGCTCGGGGTCTCGATCAGGACCAGCTTGGGCTTGCTCTGAAACGCCGCAATCAGCGCCGCGGGGTCGTTCTGGTCGACAAACGCCACCTTGAAGTGGCCACGGTCGCGGCGGTTCACCAGCAGGCGGTGGGTGCCGCCGTAACAGTCATGCGGCACAATTACGATGTCATCGCGTGACAGTTGCGACAGCACCAGATCGATCGCGGCCATGCCCGAGGACACCACCACTGCGCCCGCGCCGCCTTCGAGCTTGGCGAGAGTATCGGCGAGCAGCGTCCGCGTCGGATTGCTGGTGCGGGTGTATTCGTGCGGCCCGCTGCGCCCGAAACCGGGCCATGTGAACGTACTCGACAGACAGATCGTCGGCGTCACCGCGCCGACATTATCCTCGGTCGCAATGCCGTTTGCGGCCGCGACCGTTTTCAGGTTCGTAGACTCGGACATAGTGTTGAAGGACTTTCGATGAAATGCGAGGGCTGGCCCGGTCCGTCCGGAATGTCACGGCCCGATCCAACCTCGGATATCTAAAGGACTTCAGCCGAAACACAAACGGTCCCGTAACAACTCCGCGCGACCTGCGTTGCGCGAAAAGCGCCCCGGGCGCGGAGCAGCATGTCGTGCGGTCTTCTCCCGCCTCGAGCAGAGCCTCACCGGACCGCTCAATCGTTGAAGAACCGCCCCTCCTTCACCTCTGCGACATAGCCGGCGCGGATCGCAAAGTCGCCGAAGTGTTCGCCGGGCTTGCGGTCGCGGGCGTAGTGGCCGAGCGTCTTCTCGAGCGCTTCGAGGATCGCGGGCTCGCCGACGTTTTCGAGATACATCTTGTTGAGCCGTTCGCCGTGAAAGCCGCCGCCGAGATAGAGGTTGTACTTGCCCGGAGCACGGCCGGTCAGGCCGATCTCGGCGATGTAGGGACGCGCGCAACCGTTCGGGCAGCCGGTCATGCGGATGGTGATCGGATCATCCTTGAGCCCGTGCGTATTAAGAATGGCCTCGATCTTGGTGACGAGATCGGGCAGATAGCGTTCGCTTTCGGCCATCGCCAGACCGCAGGTCGGAAGCGCGACGCAGGCCATCGAGTTGAGGCGCAGTCCGCTGCGGGTCTCGAACTGGTCGAGGCCGTACTGCTTCATCAGCGCCTCGATCGCCGGCCGGTCCTCGGAAGCGATGTCGGAAATGATCAGGTTCTGGTTCGGCGTGACGCGGAACATGCCCTTGTGGACCGCGGCAATGGCGCGCAAGCCGTCCATCATCGGAAAGTCCGGTGTGTTGATGACGCGGCCGTTCTGGATGAACAGGATGCAATGCTCGCGGCCATCCTCGCCCTTGACCCAGCCGAGCGGATCGCCGTTCGACGTGAAGGTATAGGGCTGCTCCGGACCAAGCGCGAATCCGAGACGACGCTCGACCTCCGCCTTGATCCAGTCGATTCCCTTTTCGTCGATGGTGTACTTGAAGCGGGCGTGCAGCCGGTCGAGCCGGTCGCCGTAGTCGCGCTGCACCGACATCACCGCGTCGATCGTCGGAAACAGCTTGTCGGCGTCGATGTAGCCGATGACGCTGGCGAGACGCGGATAGGTCTTGGGGGACTGATCGGTCCGGCCGAGGCCGCCGCCGATGGCGACGTTGAAGCCCTTCAGCTTGCCGCGACGCGCGATGGCGATGAAGCCGAGATCCTGGCCATAGACGTCGATGTCGTTGCTCGGCGGAATTGCGAAGCCGATCTTGAACTTCCGCGGCATGTAGGTGCGGCCGTAGAACGGCTCCTCGGGACCATCCGTCTCCTCACGCTCGGCGCCGTACCAGATCTCCTTGTAGGCGCCTGTCCTGTGGACCGCGTGATCGCTCGCGCGCTTGGCAAGCGCATAGACTTCGGCGTGCAGTTTCGACAGATCGGGATTGACGGTGCACATCACGCCGCGGGTATCGTCGCCGCAGGCGGCCTTGGTGTCGAGCAGGACGTCGCGCAGTCCCTGAAGCAGGCTGCGCAAGTCGTGCTTCATGACACGGTGAAACTGGAACGTCTGACGCGTGGTCAGCCGCAGCGTGTCGCCCGCGTAGCTGCGCGCCAGCTCGTCGAGCTTCAGCCACTGGCCGGGACTGCAGACGCCCCCAGGCAGACGCACGCGCGCCATGAATGAGAACGCCGCTTCCAATTTCTGACGCCGGCGCTCGTCACGGATGTCGCGGTCATCCTGCTGATAGATGCCGAAGAACTTCATCAGCTTGGCGTCGCTGGCCGTCACCGCCGACGTGATCTCATCGACCAGACTCTGCTTGATCGTGCCGCGCAGATAGTCGCTGTTGGCCTTCAGCGTTTCATCCGGCCCGAGCTTGTCGAGGGGTTGGGAAACATCGCGGCTGCGATCGGGCTCAGCCTTCACATCCATCAAACTGGCCTCAATACACGTCAAGCCGATAGCGGCGATCACGCTGCAGCGCCGAGAGATAGGCGACCGCCTCATCGCGATCGAGGCTACCGTGCTCGGCCACGATATCGGTGAGCGCCGCATGGACATCGGGCGCCATGTGGGCGCTGTCGCCGCAGACGTAAATATACGCGCCCTCCTCCAGCCACGCATAGACATCGCGGCCCTGGCGGCGCAGGCGATCCTGCACATAGGTCTTCGGCGCGGCGTCGCGGGAGAAGGCGAGATCGAGCCGGCTCAGCGCGCCGTTCTTGAGCAATTCCTGCCACTCGACCTGATAGAGGAAGTCGCTGCGGAAATTGCGCTCGCCGAAAAACAGCCAGGAGCGGCCGGAAGCACCCCGGACTTCGCGCTCCTGCATGAAGGCGCGGTAGGGCGCGACGCCCGTACCGGCGCCGATCATCAGGATCGGCACATCGTCGTCCGGCAAATGGAAGTGGTCGTTGGACTGGACATAGACCGGAATGGTGGCATCCGCCTCGGTGCACGCGGCGAGATAGCCGGAGGCGACGCCGGCGCGCGGCAGGTCGTGCATCATGTAGCGCACGGTAGAGACCGTGAGATGAACCTCGTCCGGTGCCGCGGCGAGGCTGGAGGCGATCGAATAGAGCCGCGGCTGCAACGGCCGAAGGCCGGCAACGAACTGCGCGGCATCGATGCCGGACGCCGGAAAGCGGCTGATAACATCGAGAATGTGGTGGTCGTGCTGGAACGCCGCACGCGCCTCCTTCTGATCCGGCGCGCGTAGCGACTGCAGTTCGGCGGCGCCGGTGATGTCGGCCCAATGGTCGAGAAAGCGCGGCGTCAAAGCCGTAATCTCGAAGGTCGCGCTCAGCGCCTCCCCAAGGCTTGTCGTCGCCTGCTTCACCGTCACCGGTGCATCGGCCGGCAGCGACAGCTTCTCCAGTACGGCCTCGACCAGCGCCGGATCGTTGCGCGGCACGATGCCGAGCGCATCGCCAGGCTGATAGGTCAGGCCGGAATCCGCCAGCGACAATTCGATATGGCGGGTCTCCTTGGTCGACCCGCGCCCGGTCAGCACGATGTTGTCGATGACCGCGGCCTGAAACGGGTGTTTCTTGTCGAATGTCGCGGGCGCCGGTTCGTGGCTTTGCATCACGGCCGTCGATGCCGGGATAGACCGCGCAGTCTGCGCGGCCGGCGTGAGGCCGGCGACCCTGGCCGCAATCCACGCCTCCGCAGCGTCTTCGTAATCGACGTCGCAGTCGACGCGATCGGCGAGGCGCTGCGCGCCCAGTTCCTCGAGCCGCCGGTCGATCCGCTTACCTGCCTCGCAATATTTTTCGTAGGTGGAATCGCCGAGCGCCAGCACCGCATACCGCAACTGCGGCAATTTGGGCGCCTTGCGGCTTTCCAGAAATTCGAAGAACCCTACCGCGGTCTGCGGTGCATCGCCCTCGCCATGGGTGCTGGCGATGACGAGCATGTCCTGCTCGTCCTTGAGGCCACGCGTCTTGTAGTCCGCCATGTCGGCGAGGCGGACCTCGATGCCCTTCGCCTTCGCCCTCTCAACGAGCGTCTTGGCCAGGGCCTTGCTGTTTCCCGTCTCGCTGGCGAACAACACCGTCAGAAGCCGCGTCGCGGGAGCCGTGAGACTGTTCTGCGATGGCGGTGCAAGCTCCGCGACATCCGATGCGGCGGCACCGATGCGTGCCCGGTTGCTGAGACCCGCAAAATAGCCGCTGATCCAGATCGCCTGTTCATGACTGAGCGACGTCGCAAGCTGGTTCACCTGCGTCCATTGATCCGTCGTGAGCGCTGATCCTGGAAATTCCAATTTTGTCATCGCAAGCCAACCTTCGGGAACGAACCGCCGCCCGCCGCGATTTGCGCTTCACAGGTCGGGTCGAGCCGCTGAACGAACAGAATCTGTCGCTTCATTTTCGACAATCCGGCCCCTTGAATAGGTCCGCTTTGGTAGAGAAAACAATGCGTTATTGAAAAAAAGAATATTACCCTTCAGCGAGCGCCGGCAGCGAAACGAATATTCCGCCTGCGCACCCATTTTTAGCATTGCGGGAGAGTGGTCGGGACGCAGGGAATCGGCGCTGGCATCTCAGCCGTTTTACCGGACGTTAATGCTGTAAAGCGCGAGCGCGCGACCCGCGAGATAAGGATTGGTCGCGCTTTCCGCACGCGGCATCCGCCCATAGCGTTTTCGAGCGAAGCGGAAACCGGTTCGCGTGAAGAAAACGCGTCACTCAAAATCACGGATCCCCGCTTCCGATTCCATCAGAAGCGGGGATCCAGCGATGCAGGAAGGATTGAGCCGCGTGCGGTGCGCTCAGTGAAGCTTGCGCTTCGGCACACGCGGTTCGAACTGCTCGATATCCGCCGTCGAGGGTGCCTCACCGTTGAACGTGAGCACACCGCCTTTCACCGAAATCGCGACGTGATCGCCGTCGTGAACCTTGCCCGCCAGGATCATTTCAGCGAGCGGGTCCTGCACCTCGCGCTGGATCACGCGCTTGAGCGGGCGCGCGCCATAGGCGGGATCCCAGCCCTTCTCGGCCAGCCGATCGCGCGCGGCAGCATCGAGATCGAGCACGATCTTGCGGTCTTCCAGCAGCTTTTGCAGCCGGGCGAACTGGATTTCGACGATCCTTCCCATCTCGCTCTTCTGCAGGCGATGGAACAGGATGATCTCATCGACGCGATTGAGGAATTCAGGACGGAAGTGCGCACGCACCATGCCCATCACCTGCTCGCGCACCGCGCCGGTGTCCTCGCCCTCGGGCTGGTTCACCAGAAACTCCGAACCGAGGTTCGAGGTCATGATGATCAATGTGTTGCGGAAGTCCACCGTGCGGCCCTGACCGTCGGTGAGCCGGCCGTCGTCGAGCACCTGCAACAGCACGTTGAACACGTCCGGATGCGCTTTCTCGATCTCGTCGAACAGCACCACCTGATAGGGCCGGCGCCGCACCGCCTCCGTCAGCGCCCCGCCCTCGTCGTAACCGACATAGCCCGGAGGCGCACCGATCAGCCGCGCCACCGAATGCTTCTCCATGTATTCGGACATGTCGATGCGGACCATCGCGGTCTCGTCGTCGAACAGATAGGCGGCAAGCGCCTTGGTCAATTCGGTCTTGCCGACGCCGGTGGGCCCTAGGAACATGAACGAGCCCATCGGCCGGTTGGGATCCTGCAGGCCCGCGCGGGCGCGGCGCACGGCGGTGGCAACCGCGCGCACGGCCTCGGACTGTCCGACGACACGCGCAGCGAGACTCTCTTCCATCCGCAGCAGCTTTTCCTTTTCCCCTTCGAGCATCTTGTCGACGGGAACGCCGGTCCAGCGCGACACCACCTGAGCGATATTGTCCGCCGTCACCGTTTCGTTCATCATCGTATTGCTTTCGCTGGCCTCGATGCTCTCCAGGCGCTTTTCGAGTTCGGGAATCCGGCCATAGGCCAGTTCGCCGGCCTTCTGATATTCGCCGCTGCGCTGCGCATTGGCGAGTTCGATCCGCGCCTGATCCAGCTCGCTCTTGAGCTTGGCGGCGTCCGACAGCTTGCTCTTCTCCGCATTCCAGCGCGAGGTCAGGTCCGCCGACTTTTTTTCCAGATCGACCAATTCCCGCTCGAGGTTCTCGAGGCGCGTCCTGGACCCGGCATCGCTTTCCTTCTTCAACGCTTCCTGCTCGATCTTCAGCCGCACGATCTCGCGGTCGAGGGAATCGAGTTCTTCCGGCTTGGAATCGACCTGCATCTTCAGCCGTGCCGCCGCCTCGTCCACCAGATCGATCGCCTTGTCCGGCAGGAAGCGGTCGGTGATATAACGATGGGACAGCGTGGCGGCCGCAACCAGCGCCGAGTCGGCGATGCGGACGCCGTGATGCTGTTCGTATTTGTCCTTGAGGCCGCGCAGGATCGACACGGTGTCCTCCACGGTCGGCTCGGACACGAAGATCGGCTGGAAGCGCCGCGCCAGCGCCGCGTCCTTTTCGACATGCTTGCGGTACTCGTCGAGCGTGGTCGCGCCGACGCAATGCAGTTCGCCGCGCGCCAGCGCAGGCTTCAAGAGGTTCGACGCGTCCATGGCGCCATCGGCCTTGCCCGCGCCGATCAGCGTGTGCATCTCATCGATGAACAGGATGATGCCGCCCTCGGCGGAGGTGACTTCCTGCAACACTGCCTTGAGCCGCTCCTCGAACTCGCCGCGGTATTTCGCACCCGCGATCAGCGAGCCGAGATCGAGCGCCAGCAGCTTCTTGTCCTTGAGGCTTTCCGGCACGTCGCCATTGACGATGCGCAGCGCCAGGCCTTCGGCGATCGCGGTCTTGCCGACGCCGGGCTCGCCGATCAGCACCGGATTGTTCTTGGTGCGGCGTGACAGCACCTGGATGGTGCGTCGGATCTCCTCGTCGCGGCCGATCACCGGATCGAGCTTGCCGTCGCGCGCCGCTTGCGTCAGGTCGCGGGCATATTTCTTCAGCGCATCATAGGCGTTCTCGGCCGTGGCGCTGTCGGCCGTGCGGCCCTTGCGCAGCGCGTTGATCGCGGCGTTGAGGTTCTGCGGCGTGACGCCGCCGTCCTTCAGCAGCTTGCCGGCGTCACTGTCCTTGTCGACCGACAGCGCCTGCAACAGCCGTTCCACCGTGACAAAGCTGTCGCCTGCCTTCTCGGCGGCCTGCTCGGCGGCGTCGAACGCCCGCGCAGTTGCCGGCGCCAGATAGATCTGGCCCGCGCCGGCGCCGGATACCTTCGGCATCTTGTCGAGCGCGGCTTCGGTCGCCTTCAGGATCGCGCGCGAATTACCGCCGGCGCGGTCGATCAGGCTTCCCGCCAGACCTTCGCTGTCGTCGAGCAGGACCTTCAGGATATGGAGCGGCGTGAATTGCTGGTGGCCTTCGCGCGCCGCAAGCGATTGCGCCGACTGGATGAAGCCGCGCACCCGCTCGGTATATTTTTCAATGTTCATGGGATCTCCCTCAGCCTGCCGCTCCCGCCCCGAAGGCACAGAAGCAACATCTTCATTGGGTTTCCGTTGGCCGCATTGACGTTCCTCAACCGGCAACGGTCGGCGTGCCGGATCGTTGATCCGGCTTGCGGCAAATGTAGGAATACGCTCCCAGGAAATGAAGGGGAGCTACAGAGTTTTCAAAACCCATTTTCAAAGCCCATTGGCACGCCCGGCCCGAATCCCTTAAGGAGCCCCATGTCCGCCGTCCCGGATGCGGCCGTCGCCGCCCTTTACCGTTACCCCGTCAAAGGCCTGTCCGCCGAAGCCTTGACCCATGCGACGCTGCGTTCCGGCCAGACCATCCCCGGCGATCGCAGCTACGCCATCGAGAACGGCCCGACCGGCTTCGACCCGGCCGCGCCTCGATATTTTCCCAAGTCCCGCTTTCTGATGCTGATGCGCGACGAGCGGCTGGCCGCGCTTCACAGCCGCTACGACGACGCCGGTCGCATTCTGACAATTCGGGTTAACGGCGAGGAGGCGGTGCGCGCCGACCTCGGCACCGAGGCAGGCCGCGACGCGGTCGAACGGTTCTTCGCCGCCAACTTCACCCAGGAGCTCAAGGGACCGCCGAAGCTCCTCGCCGGCAACGGGCACAGTTTTTCGGACGTCGCAAGGAAAGTGGTCTCGATCATCAACCTCGACAGCGTAGCCGCCATCGAGACAATGGTCGGGCAACCGGTTCACCCACTCCGCTTCCGTGCCAATCTTTACGTTCGTGGCTGGCCCGCCTGGAGCGAACTGGATCTGCTCGAGCGCACGCTCGCGATCGGCGACATCCGGCTCAAGGTGGTCAAACGCATCGTCCGATGCACGGCCACCAACGTCGATCCGGAGACCGCAGCGCGCGATCTCGATATTCCCAACACGCTGATGCGGACGCTCGGGCATCGCGACTGCGGGATCTATGCGGAAGTCGTCAGCGGCGGCACGGTCAGGATCGACGACAAGATCGAAACGCTGCGGGAATCGCTCTTGTAGGCGAGAGATCGGCTCAGTCTCAAATCCCTGCCGAAGAAGCGGACGCGTGTGCGGATGCGTGTCCTGCCCGTCGTGTTTTACCGCGGCCCCTTCCCCCGCGCATCGGGGGAAGGGACGATAGCGGAACCTCACATGCCTCAGTTGGGCACGACGTAGGCGTAGATGCGGCCGCGCGGATAGACCGCCTCCGCGACGCGATGACCGTGGTTGCCCGAAACGATAATGGGATTGCCACGACGGTCGATACCACTGACGACCCCGACATGACCGCCGCCGCCGCGTCGACCCATGACGGCGATTGCGCCAACCCGCGGGCCGGAGACCCGTCGCCCGTAATGCGCGAACGAACTCGCCATGTCGGAGCCCGTTCCCTGATGCCCGGAGCGTTTCAGAACCATGTTCATGAAGCGGGCGCACCAGAGCCTGCTGCGGCCGGTCGGATTGCCGCCGATATAGCGACGGGCTTCGGCGACGATATTCGAAACGAAACCGCCCGAGAAACCGCTCTCGTCAGCATCCCGGTTCGAGGTGTGGCGGTATCTGTGATGGTAATGGCGATGCCGGTGATGCCGGCGGGCGTGATGATGATGATGCTTGTGATGATGAACGTGCGCGTGATGGCCCGTACGATGATGAGGTCTTGCCGAGGCCGGCGCCGCGAATGCGACAACACTGAAACATACTTGCTCCCCTGTAACACCTCCCACTTCCCCCCACGCTTCACGGTAAATCCGCAATTATGTTGTGACGGGAAAACGCGGCGCTTTGAAACCACGGGAGTTAGGGATTTGGAAGTCATACCTGGGTTGCGTATAACGCATACCAGCAATGCACTTCGATGCGGCCATGCTTAAAATTGGCTTAACTGTATGTTTTGTAATTATAATTTCTATCTGTGGAGAGCCGGATCCGAAGATTGACGAATCTCGTCACGCCTCTCCATTGACGCCGAATCGGAGCTTCGCGGTCCGTCGGTTTGGCTAAAAAGGGCACGCCCGCCCCCTTTACCTGAGGGCTATTTGGTCTTCTCCACCCGGCTGAGCAGAAACACGCCCTGCTCCCCGAACATGTTCCAGAACCACCACGGCGCGTTGAAACGCAGCGGCCGCCCATAAAGATCGAGCGCGACCGAACGCTCCATCTTGACGTTGATCTCGTCGCAGAGCTGCACGAAATCCTTGATCGTGCAGAAATGGATATTCGGGGTGTCGTACCAGGTCGCCGGCAGATTCTCCGTGCGCGGCATGTGGCCACCGACCAACAGTTGGAGCCGCATTTTCCAGTGGCCGAAATTCGGAAACGACACGATGGCCCGGCTGCCGATCCGCAGCAGATTTTCCAGCACCGCCTTCGGTTGCCGCGTCGCTTGCAAAGTCTGCGACAGGATCACGTAGTCGAAGGCATCGTCGGGATAGTTGACGAGATCGGTGTCGGCGTCGCCCTGCACCACCGCGAGCCCCTTGGCGACGCAGTGATTGACGCCCTCGCGCGACAGTTCGATGCCGCGGCCGTCGACGCCGCGCGTCTCGAGCAGTTGCAGGAGGTCGCCGTCGCCGCAGCCGACGTCCAGGACCTTTGAATTGGGTTCGATCATCTCGGCCAGCAGGAGATGGTCGCCGCGATAACGGCCTTTCTGGCGGTAGCGTTTTCGGGACGGCGCGCTGTCATCCAGCGGCAGTGTGGGTTGCGGCACGCTCATCTCAACTCACCAGCCGCCGTCAGCCCACGACTATGGCCTGCCGATTCCAGAAACGCGTGGGCGATGTCGAAAAACTCCGGAACGTCGAGCAGGAAGGCGTCGTGGCCGCGATCGGTCTCGATCTCCGCAAAGGAGACGCGCGCGCCGCCGGCATTGAGCGCATGAACGGTCGCACGCGATTCTGACGTCGGAAACAGCCAGTCGCTGGTGAACGACACCACGCAGAACCGGGTCCGGGTACCGCGAAATGCGGCCGCCAGCACGCCGTCATGGTCGGCCGCGATGTCGAAATAGTCCATCGCCCTCGTCAGATAGAGATAGCTGTTGGCATCGAAGCGCTCGACGAAGGAGGAACCCTGGTGGCGAAGGTAGCTCTCCACCTGAAAGTCAGCGTCGAAGGAAAACGTCGGCAGCTCGCGGTCCTGCATCCGGCGCCCGAACTTGCGATGCAGCGCCGCATCCGACAGATAGGTGATATGCGCGGCCATCCGCGCCACGCCGAGGCCGCGGTGCGGATGGGTGCCCTGCTCGACATAGCGGCCGTCGCGCCAGTCAGGGTCGGCCATCACCGCCTGCCGACCCAGTTCGTGAAACGCGATGTTCTGCGCGGAGTGGCGCGTGCTGCACGCGATCGGCAGCGCGGAAAACACGCGCCGCGGATAGGCCGCGCACCATTGCAGCACCTGCATGCCACCCATGGAGCCGCCGACCACGGAAAACAGCGTATCGATGCCGAGGCGATCGATCAGCATGGCCTGCGCACGCACCATATCGGGGATGGTGATGACCGGGAAATCCAGACCCCACACAGTTCCGGTGGCCGGATTGGTCGAGGCCGGGCCGGTCGAGCCCATGCAGCCGCCGATCACGTTGCTGCAGATAATGAAGTACTTGTCGGTATCGAGCGGCTTGCCGGGTCCTACCAGCGTCACCCACCAACCCGGTTTGCCTGTGACCGGATGAACGTTGGCGACATGCTGATCGCCGGTCAGCGCATGGCAGACCAGGATGGCGTTGGACTTTCCGGCATTGAGCTCCCCGTAGGTCTGATACGCGATCTGGAACGGCGCGAGATCGATGCCGCAGTCGAGCTGCAGCGGCTGGTCGCTGCCGAACGTCGCAACCTGCGAGGTGGGATGGTCCGCCTCCAAGGCTCGATCCTCGGCGTGAGCCGGGCCCGGTATCGATTGCACGTTGACCATCCTGCCTCTGACCTCCGCCGGGGGCTTCGAGAAACCGCCGGACCGCAGGCCATAAAAAACCCGGCCTGAACATGGGTTCGGCCGGGATCAGGATTTCGCTGTCCCCGGCCTGTTTAGCGAGTTGTTTAACGTGGCTGCAAGCCGGCCGGCTCAAATGACCACGGAACCCATGAAAACTAATCCCGCATGCAGTTTTCGTCAAGACAAGCTGCGCTTCCCGACGAAAGTGCTTGCGTCGAGGGCAATGTTTTCTTTGCTTTCATGCGTCTACTTTCCTATCAATGCGACGCTGGTGGGAACTCATTTACCATTCGCGACCCGTTATTTGCCGAAGAACCGAATTCGCCGAAGGACCGACGCAAATGTCCTTTAGCGCCGAGATTCGCAAAAAAGACGCGCCCTGAAACGGGATGGGAATGGCAGAACCAGCAGCCGCCCGTTCGCGCGGCCGACAAGTGGCATCCATGACCAAAGCACCCCCCGCGCCACCTTCCTTGCAGGAGCTGCGCAAAGAGATCGACGCCATCGACGAGCAGGTTCACGGCCTGCTGATGCGGCGGGGCGACATCATCGACCGCCTGATCTCGGTGAAGCAGACCCAGGAAACAGGCTCCGCGTTCCGTCCGGCGCGCGAAGCCGACATGATGCGCCGCCTGGCGCAGCGTCATCGCGGCATCCTGCCGCTCGACACCGTCGAGAGCATCTGGCGCGTGATCATCTCGACCTTCACCTATGTGCAGGCGCCGTTTTCGCTGCATGCCGACCTGTCGCTCGGCGAATCCGCGATGCGGGATTCCGCGCGTTTCCACTTCGGCTTCACGGTGCCCTTCGTGCCGCATTTCAGCGCGCAGGCCGCCGTGGAGGCGGTCGCCAACTCGAAGGGCGACCTTGCTCTGGTCTCCGCGACCTCGAGCCGTGCACCGTGGTGGCTCGCGCTCGAAGCCGACGGCGCGCCGAAGATCATCGCCCGCCTGCCTTTCATCGAACGCGCCGACCACCCGGCAGCATTACCGGTGTTCGTGGTCTCGCGCGTCGCCGACGATGCACGGGTGACCGAAGTGGAGACATGGAGCGTGCGCGTCTCCGGCTGGAACGCCGATACCGCCCACGCGCTGTCTCCGCTCGCCGAGATCGTGGCCGTGCCCGATGCCGCCTTCGACGGCGCTGCGCTGCTGGTGTCGGTGACGAAGGATATCGGCTTCGAGGCGATCAAGACGGCGCTGTTCGAGGCCGGCGCGTCGGTCCGCTCGACGGCCCTCGTCGGCAGCCACGCAACGCGCTATACGATGCCTTCCAGCGCGGCGGCTCGCCCGTAACGTCGGACAGTTCCGGAGTTCATAATGTCCCGACCATTGCCGAATCCTGGCATTCTCGATATTGCGCCCTACGTGCCCGGCAAGAGCCCGGTGCCGGAAGCAGGCCGCAAGATGTTCAAGCTGTCGGCCAACGAAACGCCGTTCGGCCCGTCTCCGAAGGCGATGGACGCTTACCGCGATGCCGTGACCCATCTCCAGGACTATCCGGAAGGCACCTCGCGCGTGCTGCGCGAGGCCATCGCTCGCGCCTACGGACTCGACCCGGCTCGCATCATCTGCGGCGCGGGATCCGACGAAATCCTGAACCTGCTGGCGCATACCTATCTCAGCCCCGGCGACGAGGCGATTTCGACCACGCACGGTTTTCTGGTCTATCCGATCGCGACGCTGGCGAATGGCGCGACCAACGTCGTTGCGCCGGAGACCAACTACACCGCCGACGTCGACGCGATCCTCAAACGCGTGACGCCGAAGACCAAGATGGTCTGGCTCGCCAATCCCAACAATCCGACCGGCACCTACCTGCCGTTCGACGAGATCAGGCGGTTGCGCGCAGGATTGCCGTCGCACGTGCTGCTGGTGCTCGACGCGGCCTATTCCGATTATGTGTCGCGCAACGACTACGAACTCGGCATCGAACTGGTGGCGACGACCGAGAACACCGTGCTGACGCACACCTTCTCCAAAATCCACGGCCTGGCTGCGCTGCGAATCGGCTGGATGTTCGGCCCTGCGCATATCGTGGAGGCCGTGAACCGGATTCGCGGACCCTTCAACGTTTCGACTCCTGCGATGCTTGCGGCCGCGGCCGCGATCGAGGACACCGCGCACGTCCAGATGTCGAAAGCGCATACGGAGAAGTGGCGCAACTGGCTGACGGATGAAATAACCAAGCTCGGCCTCAAGGTGACGCCCAGCGTGACGAACTTCATCCTGATCCACTTCCCGAACACCAAGGGCAAGACGGCGTTCGAGGCCGATGCATTTCTGACCAGACGCGGTCTGGTGCTGCGCGCGCTCGACAATTACGGCCTGCCGCACGCGCTCCGCCTCACGATCGGCACCGAGGAAGCCAACCGCCTGGTGGCGGACGGCCTGCGCGACTTCATGGCGCAGGCATGACCGCAGCGCCCCTGTTCCAGCGGATCGCGCTGATCGGATTCGGACTGATCGGCGGTTCGATCGCGCGCGCCGCGCGTGCGCAAAGCCTTGCCGGCGAAATCATCGTCACGGCACGCTCTGCGAAGACGCGTGCGCGGGTGACCGAGCTTGGCGTCGCCGACCGCGTCGTGGAAACCAACGCCGAGGCCGCTGATGACGCCGATCTTGTGATCCTCAGCATCCCGGTCGGGGCGTGCGGAGCGGTGGCGCAGGAAATCGCGCCGCATCTCAAGCCGGGCGCGATCGTCTCCGACGTCGGATCGGTGAAAGGAGCCGTGGTCCGCGACATGGCTCCGCATCTGCCCGCAAGCGTTCATTTCGTGCCCGCGCATCCGGTCGCCGGCACCGAGCATTCGGGTCCGGATTCCGGTTTTGCCGAACTGTTCATCAACCGCTGGTGCATTTTAACGCCGCCCGAGGGGACGGATACGGCCGCGGTCGAAAAACTGCGCGCGTTCTGGACCGCGATCGGCGCCAGGGTGGAGACCATGACGCCCGAGCATCACGACCTGGTGCTGGCGATCACCAGCCATCTGCCGCACCTGATCGCCTACACCATCGTCGGCACCGCAGACGAACTCGGCGAGGTCACGTCCTCGGAAGTGATGAAATTCTCCGCCGGCGGCTTTCGCGACTTCACCCGCATCGCGGCTTCCGATCCCACCATGTGGCGCGACGTTTTCCTGTCCAACAAGGACGCGGTGCTGGAAATGCTCGGCACCTTCAACGAGGATCTTTCCAAGCTGACGCGCGCCATGCGACGCGGCGACGGAGAGGCGCTGTTCGAGCATTTTACCCGCACCCGCGCGATCCGCCGCGGCATCGTCGAAATCGGTCAGGATTCCGCGGCTCCGGATTTCGGGCGGCTGCAAACCAACGCACCGAAGAAATCTTAATTAGTTTGGCTCCGGACTTGATCCGATAGCAGGCCGACTACCCCTCGCCCCTTCCCCTCTCACGCGGAGAAGAGGGAGAGCAGACGGACTCCGCGGCTCCCGCTTCAATCTGAAATAGACCTGCGCAGAACCTTCAGAACAGCGGCGGCGTCTGGGCGATTTTCAACGGTCCGATGAAAACCGCGCCGTCGACGAAACGCAACGGGAAGGAACGCGCCTTCTTGCCTTCGAGCGTTGCCTCCTTACCGATCGCAGCAAGGCCCGCAGTGACACCGGCATTGGCGTTCTCGCGCACAGCCTTGCCCAACCCCGGAATCGCCCGATCCAGCGCCCCGAACAGATTGTTGATGTCCTGGGTCTTCACGCCCGGCGCGACCTTGTCGAGCGTCGACTGCGGAACCCCCTCTTCCAGCATTTGCTGGATTCCGAGCGCCGGAATGAGCGCCTCGAATCCCGTTGCCGTCATGTGCAACTCGCCGTCAAGATGTCCGTCGGCTGTGAGGCCGAGCGAGCCGGCGCCAATCGCAATCAAATCGCCCTGCTGGATCCGCGATTGCATGATCTCGATGCGGCCGCCCGCGGCCTGCAATTCGCGAAGCCGCACCGGCCATGGTTTTGGCGTGAAATCCTTCAACCCGTGCACCATCGCGCGAACGTCCGCATCGAACGGCTTGGTCAACACCGGGTGAATGTCGGGAAGTGTTGCCCCCGTCAATTCGAGGACGGTCTCGATCGTCGGGTGATCCGGTTTGGAGTTCTCCGCGGTGCGGCCGTGAAGCTCGACGTGGCTCGCACGTGCGAGCGGCGTGCGCGCCGAGCCCGCGACGCGATCGACCGCCGGATCGTCGAATACGAGGTCGGCGCTCTGCGGCGTTCCGGGCAACCCGACGATACTGCTGCGCGCGGTCTTCCAATTGACGACCATCACCGGCTGCCCCTGCTGGTATAGCGTCGCCGGAGCCTTGAACTCCGCGATCAGCAATCTCGGAGTGTAGATCTGCGAGATCACAAAGATGTCCCCGAGGCGTGCGGTCACGGGCGGCATTTGGGCCGAGGCCTGATCGGCGGTCTGCGACCTCAGCTCGACGGTCGCATCCAAGCAGTGAACCTCCAGGCGGAACGGAAACCCCGCGACGGTCCGCTTGGCGCAATCATAGATGCGCCCCGACGCGGCTTCACGCGCGCGCCAGGCGTCGACGGTCCGGTCGACCTGCGAGGCGGAATAGAACCAGAACGCGCTCCACGCCGCGGCGGCGATGACCACCAGCGCGGGCATGACGAAAATGGGCCAAAGACGATGCTTGGAAGGGGGCGTGGTGGCGGCGGCCATGCGGGAAGGTACACTCGTGAATTTGTCAAATCGGCGATTGCCTTGGAGAATAATCGCGCCGTTGCGGCAAAACCAGCCCTTTCAATTCCGCTTCGCCTGACAGCGCGGGTCTGCAATATTTCGAGGGCAGATGCGGGCAAGGAATCGCAACGCTCCAGGCGTACGCACGATGAATACGCAACGACAATTCGAGCCGGATTCCGGCCATTCCGATACCGATTTCTGGGTGTTCGGCTACGGTTCGCTGATGTGGCGGCCGGGATTCGACTTTGCCGAGCAGGTGCCGGCGCGGCTGATCGGCGAGCACCGGGCGCTCTGCGTCTACTCGTTCGACCATCGCGGGACGCCGGAGAAACCGGGGCTGGTTCTCGGCCTCGACCGCGGAGGCGCCTGCCGGGGCATCGCGTTCCGGGTTGCGGCCGACCACCGCGAAGCGACCGTCGCATATCTGCGCGGGCGCGAGCAGACCACTCGCGTCTATCGCGAGGTGATGCGCTCCGTCTGGCTCGAGGACGACGCCCGCCGGAGGATCAGCGCGCTGGCTTATGTCGTCGATCGCGGTCATGTCCAGTATGCGGGGCGGCTGACACTGGCTGAACAAGTTCGTTACGTCCGGCAGGGCCACGGCCGCTCCGGACATAATCGCGACTACGTGCTGTCCACCGTGAGATCGATCGAGGCACAGGGTTTTCGCGACCCGAAACTTCACCGGGTGGCGGAATTGCTGCGCGACGATACGCCGCCTTCGCGGCTGGAGGCTGATTGAATGACGTTATCCGAACGCTTGTTCGGGATCGTGCTCTAGGTCTCCGCCGGCGGCGCGTCCGGTACCCGTCCGAACAACCGCGCCTGCTCGCGCCGGCCGGCTTCGACCAGAGCAGTCGTCGCGCCTTCGATCGATGCCGTCAGCCGCGACATGAATTCGTCGCGCCGCAGTCCCGGCGGCAGCGGATCGAGAAACTCGACCGTAATCGTTCCGGGATAGCGCAGGAATGTGCGGCGCGGCCAGCACAGGCCGGAATTGAGCGCCACCGGCACGCACGGCGCCTTGGCTTCGGCATAGATCATAGCGACGCCGCTCTTGTACGACGGCGGCGCCCCGATCGGACGCCGCGTCCCTTCCGGAAAAATGACGAGCTGACGCCCGAGACGCATCTGCTCCTGCGTCATCCGGGCCAGCATTTTGAGCGAGCGTATGCCGGCCTTGCGGTCGATGCCGATCATGCCGGTCTTCGTCAGGTACCAGCCGAAGAACGGAATCCACTTCAACTCGCGCTTGAGAATGAAAATCGGCTGATCGATGAGACTGAACAACGCGAACGTCTCCCACATCGACTGATGCTTCGAGGCGATGATCAGCGGCCCTTTCGGAATCCTTCCTGTGCCGAGAATCTTCACGCGCGTGCCGCAGGTGGCGCGCATCAGCCAGATGTTCCAGCGTCCCCAGGCCTTGACCATGCTGACAAGGGCCGCGCGCGGCATCACAAAGGTAGGCAGCGCGGCGATGATCCAGATCGCCATCGTCAGGTAGAACAGGACGTTGAAGGCCAGCGAGCGCAGAAAGATCAAAATCATCAACAATCCAATTCCGTGGCGCCGGAGGCGGATCCGGCCGGCGGCAAGATAATCTCAATCGATAACCAGCGCGTATTCCGATCGCAAAACCGGCACCCGACCCCGGATCGAGTCCGGGGCAGGCTCTTTCGAGGTCCTGCTCTAGCCCGAGGACGGTCGCTTCGGCTCCGCCGATCCGGGCGGCTGGTCGCCGGTCTCGGGGAAAGGTTCGAGGCCGATGGAAGCCAGGCGAACCCGCACCTCCGCGGCGAGGTATTTGACATACTCCGATAGCAAGAGCCGGAGGGTGGCGCCACTCGTCCACCATGGCTCTTCGCGCCACTTGTCGCCGATCACCGCGAAGGGAATCAGGGTGGTGTCCGGCATCGCGTGCGACAATTCGACTATGGCGCGGGGCATATGATAGTTGGAGGTCACCACGATCAGGGAGCGGAAACCTTGTTCATCGACCCAGCGCCGCGTCTCGCTGGCATTGCTCCGGGTATTGACCGCCGAACGATCGAGGTCGACGCAGCATGTCAGCAGGCGCTGGCTGTCCGGCAACGAGCGCGAAATATCGCTGACCCCGTTGGTGGGATGGACGCCCGAGATCAGCAGCCGCTTGCCGTAGCCGCCAGCCAGAAGCTCGATCGCGTCGGAAATCCGCGACGAGCCGCCGGTGAGCACGACGATGCCATCGGCATTGCTGGCGGGCTTGGTCTCGACACCGCGCAATTGCGACAAAAATCCGACGAAGCCTACTCCCGCTCCGACGAAGGCAAGCCCTACAGCCGCGCCCAAGGCCGCGAGCATCCTGGCGCGGCGCCGCGCAGGCGTCCCGCGTGACGCTTCCGGCTTGTCATGACGCGCTTGTTCACTCATCCGTTCGATATTCCTGGTCGCCTCGACTTTAGTGCGTTTTGGGGCGAAGTGGAATCCGGGTCGTTCCGGGAAAGCTGTGAGGCCTGAACGGCCGCTCAGTCAATTTCGTCCAGCGTCGCGAACAACGTGCGGCGGGCGGCCAAAGCGGTGATCGCCGCGATCAGCACAGTCTGGACCACCAGCACGAGATAGCCCGAGGGACGCAGCGAGAAGGTGCCGAGCAGCGCGGCGAACTGATCCCCGACCGGCGTTCCGGAAAACCAGGTGGCGATCGATTCGGAGAACCCGAACACCATCATGGCGGCGACACAGCCGATTGTACCGCCCTCGAACCCGAGCCGCAGGAAATGCCGCAGGAAGCGATTGGCGATGTAGCGGTCACTCGCGCCGACGAAATGCAGCACCTCGACGATCGGCCGATTGGCCGCCATTGCGCCACGGGTCGCGAAGGATACCGAAATAATAGTGGCAATGATGACCAAAACGAGCACACCGACGCCTGCGAACACCGTCGCATTGGTCATCGACCGCATCCGATTGATCCAGGCGCGATGGTCGTCCACGCTGGCCGACGGCGCCAGTTGCGTCACGCGGCTGCGGAGCCCTTCCAGGTCGAGCCTGGTCCCCGGCGCCGCCCGCGCCACGATCATGCGGGGCACCGGCAGATCGTCAAGCGACAGGCCACTGCCGAGCCACGGCTCCAGCAGCTTGCCCGACTCCTCCCTGGTATACGGCCTGACGTCGAGGATGCCCGGCTCGGCGCGCACCGCGCTGGCGACAGCGGTCACGTCGCGTTCGATGTCGCGTCCGGCAACCGGGCGTACCTGGATGGTGATTTCGCTCGCAACCTCCGATTGCCATTCCGTCGCCGAGGCGCTGACCAGCAGCACCGCCCCGGTCGTGATCGAGGCCAGAAACGTCATGATGGCGACGACGGCGACCAGGGCGCGGCCGGCGATCGAGGCGCGCGGCACGATTGGCGACATGTTGCGCGCGCGGGCCGGCACCTGCGGGCGTTCGCGCCCGAGATCCACCAGAACACCGTGGTCGTTGCCTGCATTATTCATAGACGTGCAGCCGTCCCTGATGCAGCACCAGACGCCGAGCGTCGTACTGATCCATCAGCGTGATATCGTGCGTGGCGATGATGACCGCCGTGCCGGATTTGTTCAACTCGATGAATAGCCGCAGCAGCCGCCGTCCGAGCGTCGGATCGACGTTACCGGTCGGCTCGTCCGCCAGCAGAAGCTGCGGGCGCGCGATCACGGCGCGCGCGATCGCCGCGCGCTGCTTCTCGCCCCCGGACAACACCGGCGGCAACGCGTCCATGCGCTCGCCAAGACCCACCCATTTCAGAAGATCGATGACTTCCCGCCGATAGGTCGATTCATCGCGCCCCGTCACACGGAACGGCAACGCAACGTTCTCGTAAGTCGTCATGTGATCGAGCAGGCGGAAGTCCTGCAGCACGATCCCGATACGCTTGCGCAGATCGGCGACTTCATCCTTGCCCAGCAGGGAGACGTCCTGACCGAACAGGTTAACCAGCCCCCGCGTCGGCCGCAGCGACAGAAACAACAGCCGCAGCAGGGACGTTTTTCCCGCCCCCGACGGGCCGGTGAGAAACTGGAAGGAATGGGCCGGAACCTGAAAGCTGAGGTCGCGCAAAATCTCCGGGCCGAGCCCGTAGCGCAAGCCGACATTTTCGAATCGGATCAAGCCTGGTGTCCCGAATCCAAAGTTCGCAACGTTCTCAGCACGCCCTTTCGCGAACTTTGGATTTGAAAGGACACCGATGTGGATGTTCAGAAGTTCCCTTGACGGACTCCTTGCGAGAATGAGGAGAATTGCCGATCCACCCCACGAACTCCGTTCGAGGGAGGCGGCCGGCCAAGTTAAGCCGCCCGGACCGTACGCGTCCCCGCGGTCTCCGACACGCGGACGGCGATCGGATTCGTTGTGCGTCGGTTATGGTTTCCGATTCGTTAACGGTCGGCGCATAGACTCCGGACAGCGTCATTTGCGGCGATTCGTCCATGCACATTATCTGTCCTCATTGTACGACATCCTACGCGGTCGACTCCGCAACTTTCGGCGATGCGGGCCGCACCGTGCGCTGCTCGCGCTGCAAGGAAACGTGGCGGGCAACGCCTGAAAAGATCGCGACCGCCGAGGCTCGCGTCCCTTCGATGGCGGGAGCGGACGAGGCCGCTGGATGGAACGAACCGGCGGAGACCATCCCCTCCGTCGACAGCCCATCGATCGCCAGCGACCTGCCGGAAAGCCCGGAACTCAGCGGCGCGCAGCAGGAACTCGCCGGCGCCTGGACCTCGCCGGCACAACAGGACAACACGCCCCGGGATAACGAGCGGCCGCTTTCGACCGCTCCTTCGCGGCTCCGCGCCCTGCTCAAGCCCGGATTCACGTTGCGCCGGGCTGCGGTGAATCTGAACACTATCTGCGTCGCAATGGCCGCCATGGTGCTGGCGCTGGTGATCTGGCGCGCCGAGATCGTGCGGCTGCTGCCGCAAACCGCAACGTTCTACCGCCTGGCCGGGCTGGAAGTGAACTTGCGTGGATTGGCGTTCAAGGACGTCAAGATGTCGACCGAAACCGTCAACGGCAAACCCGTACTGGTCATCGAAGGGATGATCGTGGCGCAAACCCGCAAGCCGGTCGAATTGCCGCGTCTGCGCTTCAGCGTCCGCGACGCGCACGGCACGGAGATATATGCGTGGAACGCGGTGCTCGAACAGGCCGCGCTCAAGCCGGGAGAGAACGCCTGGTTCCGCTCGCGGCTGGCGTCGCCGCCGGCGGAAGGCCGCAGCATCGACGTGCGTTTCTTCAACCGGCAGGATCTTGCCACGGGAAGCGGAGCATAAACCGTGGCGCGCGTTCTCATCGCCGACGACGAGGACTCGATGCGGTCGCTCGTTGCCCGCGCCGTCGCCATGGACAGCCACGAGACGGTGACCGCGGCCGACGGCGCCGAGGCGCTGGATATTCTGACCGGCGACGCCCGCACCTTCGATCTTCTGCTCACCGACATCAAGATGCCGATCATGGACGGCATCGCACTGGCGCTGGCCGCCGCGCGTGATTTCCCCGATCTGGTCATCCTGTTGATGACCGGCTTCGCCGATCAGCGCGAGCGCGCGTCAGGTCTCGACGCGATCGTCCACGACGTCATCACCAAGCCGTTTTCGGTGGCCGATATCCGCACCGCCGTCGCCGATGCGCTGGCCGAGCGACGCTCCCGGAATGATCAGTAATCCTTGAGCAGTCGCTCGATATAGTCGAGCTCGATCTTCGGCCGTGACGGATCGGCGAAGCGGCGGCGCAGTTCTTCGAGAATGCGGCGGACCCGCTGCACGTCGATCTCGCCGGGAATCCTGACGCTCGAATCCTGGCCGAATTCCCGGCCACGCAACGGCCGTCCCAGCGGATCGGTTTGGTTGCCGCCGCTCTGCCGGTTGCCCGCCCGACTGCCCGGACCATCCTCGCCCTGCCCCTCGCCCTCGCCCTGCTGCATGGCTTCGGCAAGGCTCCGGGCGCCCTTGCGCAGCGCTTCAAGCGCGCGGCCTTGCGCATCGACGGCACCCTCGGCATTGCCTTCGCCAAGCCGTCCGCGGGCGTCACCCATGGCGGAGTCGGCCTGACCCAGGCCATTCTCGCCATGACCCTGGTCGGCCGGCGATCCTTGCTCGCCGTCCTGACCCGACCTGTCACGCTGAGCCGGTCCCATTCCGCGTCTGGCAAGCTCCTGCTGCAACGTCCTCAGTCGGTCTTGCAGCGCCTGCTGGTCCTGCTGCAAGCCATCCATCGCGTGGTGGCCGTCCTGGCTGTTGTCGTGCATGCTGTCGCGCCGGGAGTCCTGACCCTGTTTATAGGTCCTGTCGCGCAACTGCTGCTGCTTGCGGATCATGTCGCCGAGTTCATTCAGCGACTGCTGCAGGTCCCCGTCCTCGCCCTGGCCAGGCTGCGCCATCTGGAGATTTTCGAGCATCTGCTGCAACTGCTCGAGCAACTGCCTGGCGGCGTCCTTGTCGCCGGAGCGCGACAGCCGCTCCATGCGCTC
>NZ_MKRN01000006.1:85-21124 GCF_001896955.1 Nitrobacter sp. 62-13
GCCCTATGTCGCCGAGGGTGTCGCGATCGTTGGTAATGCGGCCGAATTCGATATCGAGCAGGTGAAAGCCAGCCTCGCGGAGGCTGAAAACAAGGTCAAAGCCGCTATGGGAGACGCTCGCCGGATTGAATGGCGATCAGTCATCGAGTACCCGACGGAGACGTTGATCAGTGAGGCGCGCTGTGCCGACTTGATCGTGATCGAAAGCGGCAGATCCGCGGGCGATATGTATCGCACTGCCGATGTCGGAGCCGCAATTCTGGGAGCCGGTCGTCCCTTCCTGGTCGTGCCGGCGGCAGTGAAATCCCTGACCGCCGACCATGTCATGATCGGATGGAAAGATACGCGGGAGGCGCGGCGAGCGGTTCAGGATGCATTGCCGTTCCTTCACGAGGCCAAGCGCGTGACTGTCCTAGAGATATGCGAGAAGGAACAGGTGGAGACTGCGCGCCATCATGTCGATGATGTCGTTCGCTATCTGGCACGGCACAGGATAAAGGCGGAGGGGCGCGTCGAGTTGATACAGACCAGTGGCTCTCGTGCGGATCAGATTATCAAATGGGCAGATGACGAGGACACCGATCTTCTGGTCACCGGAGCTTACGGCCATAGCCGGCTCAACGAATGGATATTCGGCGGGATGACCCGCGATTTGCTCGCAACGAGTCCGATCTGCTGCCTGATGTCGCATTAGCGCCACCGAAGAATCTGCGGTCGAGCATCTGGGCTCCGCGCTTCCCAGGAAAAAGCCGGATCAGACGCGCTGACACATGCACCGTCGCGTTGCTATGGTCTTGTTATCGTTTGCGAGTCGTCTGATGGCAGGCATTCTGGTACTCAATGCTGGTTCATCCAGCATCAAGTTTTCCCTGTTCGCTGCTTCGCGTCGGCCCCAGCCTGGCGACGTTATCTGCGAAGGAGCGTGTGAGGGAATTGGAAGCCAGCTCCATGCAACAGCAAAGGATGCTGACGGGCATGTGCTGGTCAACGAGCGGCCAAGCGGCGATCCCTCTCATGAGCAGGCGCTCTCATGGCTGTTGGGTTGGCTGGCCCACCAGTTTTCCGGCTACCCTCTCGTAGCCGCGGGGCACCGGATCGTTCATGGCGGCTCTCGTTATTCCAGGCCGGTTGAGTTGGATGCCGACGTGATTGCCGAATTGAAGCGACTGGTTCCGCTCGCGCCGTTGCATCAGCCGCATCATCTTGAAGCCATCGCGGCTCTTTCGAAACTCCATCCTGACTTGATGCAAATTGGTTGCTTCGATACGGCGTTTCACGAAAAGCGACCTTTGGTAGCGAAGCAATTCGCCCTGCCAAGGCGACTGACGGAAGAGGGCATTCTGCGGTACGGCTTTCATGGCCTGTCTTACGAATATATCGCGAGCATTCTGCCGGACATCGCTGGCTTGGCCGCCGCACGCGGTCGTGTGATTGTCGCGCACCTCGGAGCGGGCGCCAGCCTGTGCGCTATGAAGGAAGGGAAAAGTGTTGCAACGACCATGGGATTTACTGCCCTCGACGGCCTGATGATGAGCCGCCGCTGTGGCGCGCTCGATCCCGGTGTCGTGCTCTACCTTCTGCAGGAAAAGGGCATGAACGCCACTGCGGTCAGCGAGCTTCTCTACCAGTCGTCGGGCCTGTTGGGTGTCTCCGGAATCAGCGACGATATGAAGATCCTGCTGGCGAGCCCGGAGCCACACGCACGCGAAGCCATCGACCAGTTCGTGTATCGCGCTTGCCTTGAACTCGGCTCGCTTGTCGTCGCGCTCGGCGGACTCGATGCCGTCGTCTTTACTGCCGGCATAGGAGAACACGCGCCTGAAATCCGCCGCCGTATCTGCGAACAATTATCCTGGCTTGGACTCGATATCGATGCTGACGCTAATGAGACAGGCGGCCCCGGAATATCTGCGATGGGAAGCAGGATCTCGGCCTGGGTGATTCCGACCGACGAGGAACTCATGATTGCCCGGCATTGCTGGGATTTTCTGAATTATCGCGTTGCCGGCGGTGAGAATACCTGATCACTGAAGGGCGACGCTCCGGGCACTCTGATTTCGATAAATTCTCGTCCCATGCTGCGATGGCAGGCATTGCAGCCGACCGTAAGCTCATTGAACGCTTTCGCGAAACCTGCACTGTCTTTTGACTGAATGGCTTTGTCGATTGATTGAATTGGGCCGGCCATCGTTACGACGTCGTTTACGGGAATGCCTGAATAAAGCGATGCCGCATCGGTCAGGCTTGCTCTTATCTGAGCCAGTTCGTACGCCGCAAGGTTCCAATTATGCTCCTTCCCGGCGAACCACAATTTGATGTGCCGCCATTGCTTGCCAAGCATGATGTCGCCGAGGCGGGGAAGATTTTCCCCTCGTGACATCGGCTCCTGCGAGGATTGAGCGAGAGCAAGCGCCATCGGCGGGAGGCTCAGGAGCATCGCCGCCGTGATCATTCGCATTTTCATATTTTAGATCTCCGCGGCTACATTCTCCCCGGCAGCGGCGCGCGCCATCGGTGCGAGCAAGGAAAATGTTGGTCTTAGAAACGTCGATGCCCCATCAAGACTCCTTGACCGGACCGGCGCCTTGAGCGAGATCAAATCTCAAAAACTGCAGGCTGACGGCTGGCAAGCTACCCCGCCGGGAATGGCCGCGATCAAAAGCCGCCACCCCGTCGCTCTCGCACACGAGTCCGGTTACGAACCCGCATAGATGCAAAAACCCGCCGGCGATGTGGGTCACCGGCGGGTCGACTTCCACCTACCAGACATGGACGAGGATGCTGGTACCCGTCTAGGTTGATAATGCCTGGAGACGGGAACGGGTTCCGGCGACCACTGCATCAGCAGCGGCCACGGGGCCGCCTGTCTGTTTGGGCCCTTCGCACGGACCAGCGTCCTCATCGTGAGCGTGTGGCCATGGAAGGGGTAAGGGGGTAGCTGGCGATCATCGTTCCGCTGGTCACGGACAAGCGCGCATTCGCACTTCGTATTCCCACTTCGTATTCCTATGGCACCCCGTATTTGAGAAGCCCGATGACAGCCATAAATGCGAGGAACGCCAGTAATGCGCCAATAATGTAACTATTCCGGCGGCCTCTGTCCTTGCCGCCCTCGAATTCCCGCGTGGAACTGCGCCAGTGGCGAAGATCATTCATTGTCCCGCTTTCCGTGTTTTGCCGTGAACCTCTATCCCTCCGTTTTACCCTCGAACGCAGGTCGAACAAGCGGCTGCGGTGGACGTCCAAGGTTATCCAGCTCGGTCAGCGGTGGCCTCATCATTGAAAACGCTGCGGTTTTCAGTCGCGTGTTGGGTGTTTGACGCTCCGGACAGAACACCGATGAATGCCGATCCACTGCAGTTTTTCGCGGCCATGTGCCGCCGGCTAGAACCCGATTGTTCTTGATCGGGGAAAATTGGAGTTTATCCTTGCCGGCGACGTATCGTTATTGGCTCCTGCAAAAGAACGAAATTTGATGCTGACTATCGTATTTGGCGTCGTCGGACTTGTTTTGAGCTTTGGATTCCCTGTTCCGCCAGAACTCTCGGTGTTACGGCTCGTAGCGCCGGTGGGAGTGATGGCGGGATATCAGGCCGGCCAGCTTGTCGGCAGGTTCGTAAGGCCGCGCCCCAAAAGATTTCTGACGTTATTCGTGAGCGCAATCTTTTGCGGTTACTTTGCTTTTGCGTATATCCAGACGCTTCGATCGGGAGCAGCCAATACATCGGACATCGTGAATCTGGGTGTGCTCCTGGGCTTGTCTTTTTTCTGGCTGGGATTTTTGCTGCCCTTTACGCGCGTTCCGAAGGAAATGACGAACCTGTGGTCAAGGGCGACCGAGCGTTCTCGAGATTAAGCCGACAATCCGACGAAAAAATCCCCAAGGGAGCGCCGCCTAAGGGCAGCGCACCGTCTGCGACCTATTCCCCGCCGTCGCAGGTGCCATGCCGGATAATTGAAAATCAGGCCCGGGTTCCCTCTTACATAAGTGGGCGTCAGGCTGTATAAAGATATATCGAAAATACATCATTGACCTACCGGCCGGTTCACGGCGCTTCTCAATTTCGCCGGAGCCACCCGGGACGGCCGGTCTTACAAAATGAAAGGTACGGCTATGGAAGGCATGGGCAAGGGTCGAATCGTTATTTTGATAGCGTTGATGACCATACTTTTCGCCGCAGGGGTGTGGGCGATCACGTTCTGGAACGAGACCTCTGGCGTGGAGATGAGCAAACACGGTTGGATCGCGCTCGGCCTGGGCACGTTCTTTTCGCTGACCATCGGATGCGGGTTGATGGCGCTGATGTTTTTCAGCAGCCGCAGCGGACATGATGAAGCGGCGGATCCCTTCAGGAAACATCCGCCTTCGACGTAACCCTGGCGATCTCTTCGAGCGGTCAGGCGCTTGCCTTGAAATCAAGACCGATGTCGAGAATGCTGATGCTGTGCGTCAGCCAGCCGATCGAAATCAGATCGACGCCGGTCGAGGCGACCGATGGCGCGGTCGCCGGCGTGATACGGCCGGAGGCTTCGGTCACCGCCCGGCCGGCGACCATCGCGACCGCTTCGCGGAGTGTGTCCGGGGTCATGTTGTCGAGCAGCACCGCATCGACACCGTGATCGAGCGCCTCGCGCAGTTGATCGAGCGTGTCCACCTCCAGCTCGATCTTCACCAGATGCCCGACGCAGGCTTTTGCGCGCCTTAGCGCCTCGGTGACGCCGCCGGCGACGGCCACATGGTTGTCCTTGATGAGCACGGCATCGTCGAGGCCGAACCGGTGGTTGCTGCCGCCGCCGACGCGAACCGCGTATTTTTCGACCGTGCGTAAACCGGGCGTCGTTTTTCGGGTGCAGACGATCTTCGCCTTGTAGTCCCGAACCGCGGCGGCCACCGACGCGGTCGCCGTGGCGATTCCGCTCAGGCGGCACAGGAAATTCAGTGCGACGCGCTCCGCCGTCAGAATGCCTCGCGCCGGGCCGGACAGGGTCGCGATCACGTCGCCCGGCTGGACAGTTGCGCCGTCGTGGCGGGCGACGTGCATCTCAATCTCCGGATCGATGAGCTGGAACGCGAGCCGCGCCAGATCGAGCCCGGCGACGACCCCTTGCTGGCGAGCGACGACGAGGGTGGTGGCCCGCTGTCCGACCGGCACGATCGCATCAGTCGTCAGATCGCCCGCGCGGCCGAGGTCCTCAAGCAAGGCCGCGCGAACCAGCGGTTCGATCAGGATGCGCGGAAGGGCCGGGGAGGGCATCGTTTTCCTCGGCTAGCTGACCGGATCTGCGATGTAGTCTTGTGCGGCGTCGAGCGCATCGGACAGGCGCAGCGTCGTTCGCGTCGCGCGGATCGCACGGTCGGGAAAGTCGGTGCGAGCATGCGCGCCGCGGGTTTCCTCACGGCGAAGCGCCGCGATCACGATCATCAGGGCGACGATGGCCGGATCGCTCGCGGCTTGCTGCGAGGCGGTAAGCGGCGACAAGGCGCGCGCGGCTGCGCGCAAGCCGTCGCCGTCGCGCAGCACCCCGGCGGCGCGCGACAGGATCGGTCGGACCGGTGACGGATCGCTCCTGCCGATGCTTCCTGCGGGTACCCTGACGGTTTGTCGCTTCATGGAGGGCGTGCCGGCGATGTCCTGCGCGACGAAGCCTGCGCACACGACCGCCTCGAGAAGCGAATTGCTGGCGAGCCGGTTTGCGCCATGAAGCCCCGTGCAGGCGGCTTCGCCGCACGCCCAGAGACCGGCGATGGACGATCTCCCCCGGTTGTCCACGGAAATTCCACCCATGTGATAATGCGCGGCCGGACGGACCGGGATCGGTTGCGTTACGGGATCGATTCCTGCCTCGCGGCAGGACGAGGTGATCGCGGGAAAACGCCGTGCGAAGTCGATTCCTCGCAGCTTCCGCGCATCGAGAAAGACACGGTGGCCGACTGCCATATGTCGCCAGACGGCGCGCGCGACCACGTCGCGGGGCGCGAGTTCGGCGCCGGGCGTATGGGCCATGAAGCGTTCGCCGTTCTCGTCAACCAGGATCGCGCCCTCGCCACGCACCGCCTCGCTGACGAGTTTCAGCGGGAATGAGCCGGTGTCGAGCGCGGTCGGATGAAACTGGATGAATTCGAGATCGGCGAGGATCGCGCCGGCTCGCGCGGCGAGCGCCAGACCCTGGCCGCACGATCCTGCCGGATTGGTGCCATGAAGGAACAACCCGCCGATGCCTCCGGTGGCGATGACGACGCGGTCGGTGACGAAAACCACGGGATCGCGCTCGGTTTGGCAAACGACGCCTCTCACCGTGTTGTCCTCGACGATCAGCCGCTGCGCGCGGGTTGCTTCGTGGACGGTGATCGAAGGTGTCTCGTAGACCCGGCGGGCTAGGGTGCGGATGATATCGCGTCCGCTCGCGTCCCCTCCCGCATGGACGATCCGGCGGCGCGAATGAGCCGCCTCAAGGCCAAGCGCGAGGTTGCCGTCGGCGTCGCGATCGAAAAGCACGCCGAGTTGCAGCAGTCGGTCGATCGCCGCCGGCGCGCCGGCGAGGATTGCCGCGGCGACAGCCTCGTCGCAAAGGCCGTCGCCGGCGGCAAGCGTGTCCGCCAGATGCAGCGATGCGTCGTCGTCCGATCCGATGGAGGCGGCAATGCCGCCCTGGGCGAGGATGCTCGATGTCTCGAGGCCCAACGGGGCGCTGCTCAGAAGCAGCACCGGCTGCGGAGCCAGCGCAAGCGCCGTCATCAGGCCGGCGAGGCCGCCGCCGATGACGACGGCGGCGCCGTTGGTGTCATGAAGCGCCGTCATCTGACCGCCAGCATGCGCTCGACAGCAAGGCGCGCGCGGGCGGCGATCTCCGGCGCGATCGTGACTTCGTGCCGCATCGTTTCCAGCGCGTGGCGGATATTGCCGAGCGTGATCCGTTTCATGTGCGGGCACAGATTGCAGGGACGGATGAACTCAAGACCGGGATGCTCGGTCGCGATGTTGTCGCTCATCGAGCATTCCGTCAGCAGCATGACTCTGGGCGGCCGTCGGGTGGCGACATAGGAGGCCATCGCGGCGGTCGATCCAGCGAAATCGGCTTCCGCCACGACTTCCGGCGGGCACTCCGGATGCGCCAGCACCACGACGCCGGGATGGTTTTCCCGGAGCTGCCGCACCTCTTCGGCGCTGAATCGCTCGTGCACCTCGCAATGCCCCTTCCAGGTGATCACCTTGACATGCGTTTGAGAGGCGATGTTCTTCGCCAGATATTCGTCGGGCAGCATGATGACGCGATCGACGCCGAGCGACTCGACGACGGCTTTCGCATTGCCCGACGTGCAGCAGATGTCGGACTCCGCCTTCACCGCCGCCGACGTATTGACATAAGTGACGATCGGAACGCCGGGATAGGTCTGCCGCAACAGCCGCACGTCTTCGGGCGTGATCGAATCCGCAAGCGAGCAGCCCGCGCCAAGGTCCGGAATCAGGACCGTCTTCGACGGATTGAGCAACTTGGCGGTTTCCGCCATGAAGTGCACGCCGGCGAGCACGATGACGTCGGCTTCCACCTGCGTGGCCTCGCGGGCCAGCGCAAGGCTGTCGCCGACGATATCGGAGACGCCGTGAAAGATCTCGGGCGTCTGGTAGTTGTGCGCAAGGATGACGGCGTTGCGACGTTTCTTCAGCTCGATGATGGCATCGACGTCGTCAGCGAATGTGGGCCATTCGATCTCGGGGATCGCGTGCCGCACTCTGGGGTAGATCCGGGTCGACGGTCGCAGTTCCTGGATTGCCGACATGACTACACTCCCCTCAAGCATCTATTATACTGATGTTGAGTATAAGTCTTGTCAAGACCCGGAGATGGGTAATTTGGTCCCAGCGATCGCGCGCTCCGCCAGCACCGCGCGGCGGAAGCGGAAGAGCTTTGCCGGCCGCCCGCCGGTCTCCTGACTCGTCTCGCCGGTATCTTCGACTAGCTCCTGTTGTTCGATCAGGCGGCGAAAGTTCGGCTTGTGCACGAGTTTTCCAGCCAGCGCCTCAACGCAGCGTTGCAATTGCAGCAGCGTGAACGTATCCGGCATCAGTTCGAATACGACCGGGCGATATTTGATTTTGGCCCGCAGTCGCGCGATCCCGGTCGCTAGAATCCGGCGATGGTCCAGGATCATGGGATCACCCGGCACGGTGGCGGTGGTTGTCCGGGCAGACGGACGGTCGCCTCGCAGGGCTTCCGGAATCAGCCGTGCCTCGTAGAGCAGTTCGTAACGCTGCAGGACCAGCTCCTCGTTCCAGACATGGCCGTCGAAGCCGAACAGCATGGCGGCGCGTCGCTGGCGATCGTGGCGGGATCCGCGTTCAGCCGCTTCATCGCTCCAGGCGGCAAGGCCGGCGCGCAGCATCTTTTCCATGGGCGGCGCGCCGAGGCGATGATCCTCCCAGGGGAAATAGCCATACCAGCTTCGCCAGTTCGTCTCATGGCGGCCGGACCCGGCTTGCTCGCGGGTCAGACCGAGGTAGCTGATCGAGATGACGCGCTGGTCGGCGGCCCCGATACGATCCCGGTCCGCGAAGGTGTAGAGCTGCTCGACATAACCGAGCGGCAGCCGCGTCTGGCGCTCGACCCAGGCACGCAGTCCCGACTGCAGCGACCGATGCGCCAGTTCGAACGGACCCGACGGCAGCGCATGCTGATCCTGGATTGTCAGGACGCGGGGATCGCCTGAATTGACCGCCACCAGCAGCGCAATCAGGTCCGCCGCGATTCCCTGTTTGGAGGGGGGCGATACCGAGCGCATATGCGTCTTGGATCGGGTATGGCTGAGCGGATCGTTCATTGAAAGATCAGGCGCCGAGGTCGGATGTTCCGGGTTGCGGACGTCGGGAAAGACTTGCGACTCATATGGGCAGTATTTGGCGCAATATTCAACCGGACGTTTCCGGCCTGTGAGCCCCGGACGCAGCTATCGCGCCGCGTCGTTAGCGTTGCGTTAGAGGTGACGGCAAGATAGTCATGCGGTCAGGATCATCCTCTATTTGCGGCCGGTCATGATACGTCACATCGTTTTGTTCACCGCGAAAGACAAGTGCGACATCGACAAGATGATCGACGGTCTGTCGCTTCTCATGGCGATTCCGCACGCGCGCCGGCTCGAGGTCACCCGCAACCGGAAGACCGATCAGATCGGCAACGATATCGACGTCGTCGTGTACGGTGAGTTCGACGGCGAGGCGGAACTTGCGGCATTCAAGGCGCACGATCTGTACCATGAGTCGACAAAGCGGGTGCGGCCGCTTCGCGACCTGCGGTTCGCTGCGGACTACGATGTCAGGTCGGAATAGCTCGCAGCTTGGACCCGGTGCATTCGGGGCCGGCCCGGAGGCGTCGTGATGCACGAGATCTATACCGCGGATCTGAAGGCGCTCGCGGATCGCGGCCGCCTCCGTTCGCTGCGCGGTCGCTCCGGCATCGATCTCGCCTCCAATGACTATCTTGGCCTGGCTGAATCCGCGGAGCTGCGACAGGCCGCTGTCGATGCGCTGGGGCGGGGGGTGCCTGTCGGGGCCGGCGGGTCCCGCCTGTTGCGCGGCAATCATCCTGAACATGAGGCGCTGGAGCGCGAGGCCGCAGCCTATTTCGGCGCCGAATCTGCGCTTTATTTCGGCGCCGGCTATGTCGCCAACGTCGCGATCTTCTCGACGCTGCCGCAGCGCGGCGATCTTGTCGTGCATGACGAATTGATCCATGCCAGCGTCCATGAAGGTGTTCGCCGCGGTCGCGCCGAAGCAGTCGGCGTCGCGCATAACGATATCGATGCGTTTGACGCTGCGGTCTCGAAATGGCGTGCGGCCGGCGGCAAGGGCCGGCCATGGTTGTCGGTCGAAAGCCTCTACAGCATGGACGGCGACAGCCCGAATCTGGCTGGGCTGTTTGCCGTTGCCGACCGCCACGATGCGATGGTCGTGATCGACGAGGCGCATGCGACCGGGGTGCTCGGGCCGCAGGGGCGGGGGCTTGCCGCGTCGTTCGAAGGACGCGACAACGTCATCACGCTGCACACCTGCGGCAAGGCGCTCGGTACGTCCGGAGGCTTCATTCTCGCGCCGAAGATCGTCCGCGATTTTCTGATCAACCGCGCGCGGCCGTTCATTTTCGCCACCGCGCCGTCGCCCCTGATCGCCGCGGTGACGCGTGCGGCGCTGGAAATTTCCCGAACCAATCCCGAGCGGCGGGAGCGCCTCGCGTCCCTGGTGGGGTTTGCGGGAAACGAACTGCGCCGGCGTTGCAATATCGAGCCGTCCGGCTCGCAGATTCTTCCGGTGATCGTCGGCTCCGATCCGGCCGCGGTCACGCTGGCGGCGTCATTGCAGCGCAGAGGTTTCGATGTCCGGGCGATCCGTCCGCCGACCGTTCCCGAGGGCACCGCGCGGCTTCGCATCGCGCTGACGCTGCATGTCAATGAGGCGATCGTCACGAATCTGTTCGCCGCCTTGGCGGAAGACCTGCGAGCGGCTGCGTGAGTACGCGCATTGTCGTCACGGGCACGGATACCGGCATCGGCAAGACTGTTTTCTCGGCGGCGCTTGCCGGCGCTCTCGACGGATTTTACTGGAAGCCGATCCAGGCGGGGCTGGACGAGGAAACCGACTCGCAAACCGTGATGAAATTATCGGGGCTTCCCGCCCAGCGCATTCTGCCGGAAGCCTATCGGTTGCGGACGCCCGCATCGCCGCATCTCGCCGCCGAGCTTGACGGCGTGACCATCGAGCACGGCTCTCTGGAGGTGCCGGAGAAAGACCGTCCGCTGGTTGTCGAAGGCGCGGGCGGCTTGCTGGTGCCGCTGACGCGCAGCATCACTTATATCGACCTTATGGCGCGCTGGCGCGTTCCAGTGGTGCTCTGCGCCCGCACCACGCTCGGCACGATCAACCACAGCCTGATGTCGATCGAGGCGCTGCGTGCGCGGGACGTTGCGATGCTCGGCATCGTCTTCATCGGCGAGGCGAACGTCGAATCCGAGCGGATCATCGTCGAGATGGGCAAGGTGCGGCGTCTCGGCCGGCTGCCGCGCGTCGTGCCATTGACCCGCGAGACGCTGCGCGAAGCTTTTGCCGGTGCGTTTGACATCGGCGATTTCCTGAAAGGGCCGATCCGGTGATGCCGGCATCTCCTGTATGGCACCCGTTCACCCAGCATGCGGTGCAGCCGGATGCGATACCGATCGCAAGGGGCGAGGGCGCCTGGCTGGAGACGGTCGACGGCCGGCGCATCTTCGATGCGATTTCATCATGGTGGGTGGTGACGCACGGCCATCGTCATCCTCGGATCGTGCAGGCGATCAAGCAGCAGGCCGAGCGTCTCGATCAGGTGATCTTCGCCGGCTTCACGCACGAGCCGGCCGAACGACTTGCACGTCTGCTGGTTGCGATGACGCCGCCGGGGCTCGACCACGTCTTCTTTTCCGACAGCGGCTCGACCGCGGTCGAAGTCGCGCTGAAGATGGCGCTCGGCTTCTGGCGGAATAGCGGCGAGCGGCGCAGCCGCATCCTGGCGCTGGAAGGCGCCTATCACGGCGATACCATCGGCGGTATGTCGGTCGGCGAGCGAGGTGTTTTCAATGCGACTTACGACCCGCTGCTGTTCGATGTGGAGCGCATTCCCTTTCCTGCGGCGGGCCGCGAACAGGTAACGCTGGATGCGATCACGACGGCATGCCGGAACGCCGGCGTCGCGGCGCTGATCGTCGAGCCGTTGATCCTCGGGGCCGGCGGCATGCTGATCTATCCGCCCTGGGTGCTCACGGAAATGAAACGGATCTGCGAGGCTCATGGCGTCTTGTTGATCGCCGACGAGGTGATGACCGGATGGGGCCGCACCGGAACGCGCTTCGCCTGCGAGCAGGCCGGCGTGACGCCGGATATCGCGTGCTACTCCAAGGGCCTCACCGGCGGCTCGCTACCGCTTGCTGTGACACTGTGCCGTGCGGCCATTTTCGATGCGCATTATTCAACGGACCGCAGCAAGACCTTCTTCCACTCCAGTTCCTACACCGCGAACCCGATCGCCTGCGCGGCCGCTTGCGCGAACCTGGAGATCTGGCAAGACGAACCGGTGATGGAGCGCATCGCGGCCATAGCGCGCGCGCATACACGCGGCCTCGATCGCTTTCGCGGGGATGCGCGCTTCGCCAACGTCCGGCAGATCGGAAGCATCGCCGCGCTCGATATCGTCACGGACGACGCCGGCTATCTGGCCGGCATCGGGCCGCGCCTTTATGACAACTTCCTTCGCCGTGGATTGCTGGTCCGGCCGCTCGGCAACACGATCTACCTGATGCCGCCATACTGCAGCACGCCGCAGGAGCTTGAGCGCGTCTTTGACGCGATCGGCGAGATCGTCGACGGGATCGGATAACTCCGATCAAAAGATCGACCATCCGTGACTTCCAGCGACCGCGCCGAACACGGTCACAAGGCTGAGCCCGAGCAGAATCCAGTGCGCCCGTTGCAGTCGTGCAAAGGCGGTTTCCGGTCGCTCCGCCGCCAATCGATGGAAGTGACGCTGCAAGATAAAGGGCTCGCCGACGAAAAGCACGAAGGCGAACAACAGCCAAAGCCCCACCATGGCGTCCATCCACCAGAATGATGGCATCCGGAACCTGTCCCAGAGGTCGAGCTTCCACGTCATATAGAGACCGCTCAGGCCGACGATGATGACTGACGCTCGGGCTTGCCAGATGAAACGGCGCTCGATCGCTTCGAACGCCTTCAGCGGGTTCTGCCCAAGGTCGCCGCGTCGGATCGCCGGCAGGGCCACCGTCGTCGCCATCGAGACGCCGCCGATCCAGACGATCACGGCGAGGACATGAAGCGCACGCGCGACGATGACATCATCCATGTGGCACCAGCATTCTTGGTAGTCGATGTTCTCGAGTATATGGCAACGGCAATCGAGGGAGTTGCGCAAATGCAATTCACTGTCATTTTCGGCAGGCCGGGACTACTCTCTCACGGATGAGCAAGGCTCCTCCTTTGTCCCGTCAGACTCTTTCAAACCTCGAGCTCTTTCGAGGCTTGCCGACGGCAGCGCTGGACGACGTCCTCGCCTCCGCCACGGCGCGTTCATTTGCCCGCGACTTTCGTGTGTTCAACCAGGGCGAAACGCGCGTGCGGGCCCATGTTCTCATCAATGGCTGGATCAGGATTTCCCAATCCGGCAGCGATGGAGCACAGATCGTCGTGCGCTTCATCGGACCCGGCGACATTTTCGGCGCGATCTCCCTGTTCACGGACCGGCGTTATCCGGCCGATGCCGATACGTTGACGGAGGCAACCGAGGTAAGCTGGAGCGACAGAGCTTTGCTCGATCTGATGAACAACCATCCCCAGATCGCCATCAATGCCGTTCGCATCGTCGGCCAGCGGCTTCAGGAGGCGCAGCACCGGGTTCGCGAACTTGCCACCCAGCGCGCCGAGCGCCGCGTGGCTCATGCGTTGTTGCGGCTGCTCCGCCAGGTCGGCACCATGACGTCCCGAGGCTTCGTCATCCGTTTTCCGCTTCGGCGAAAGGACGTCGCCGATATCGCCGGAACGACGCTTTATTCCGCGAGCCGTATCCTGAGCTCCTGGGAAAGAGCCGGCTGGCTGAAGACGCTCGACCGGCGCATTGCGGTCGAAAGTCTCTCGGAGCTGATGCGGATTGCCGAGGACGAGAGCGGAAGCGACATCACGACATTCCCGTAAGCGATTCGAGGATGATGTTGCGCAGGCGAGGCAGGGGCCGCGGACCATGCCGCCGGCTTCGACGATAGTAGCCCGAAGGAAGGTCCGGCCATGCCGGGCAGACATCTGATTTTTCGGAGGAAATGCCATTCTCTTCGACGAAAGTGACATTGACAGACATGTGACGAAGGGGACTTGTAGTGACGGTACCCTGGTCGGCGCTGGTTAATTAGCGCACGAGCTTGTCTGTCAGATTCGGCGATGAGTTGAGCCTGCACACAACATTTTTGGGAGGAACATGCCCGATGAAGAAGAATTTTGAGCAGGAATTGAATGCGACGGTATCGCGCCGCTCCCTGTTGCAGGGCGGTGCGGCCCTGATCGGCGGCGTCATGCTGCCGGGTGGTCTGATCATGCCGGCCTTCGCCGACGACAAGCCGGCGATCGGCACCTGGCCGGCGGGCTCGTCCGGTTCGTCGGTGTCCATCGGCGTTGCGGTGCCGCGCACCGGCACCTACGCCGTGCAGGGCGAGGATGAACTCAAGGGTTGGGAGCTCGCGGTCGAACATCTCAATTCCGGCCACGAATTGATGAAGAAGCTGTCGCCGAAAACCAAGAAGGGCGTGCTCGGCAAGGAAGTGAAGCTGGTGGTCGCGGATTCCGGCGCCAAGCCGAACGAGGCCGTGCAGGCCCAGCAGCGTTTCATCACCGAGAACAAGATCGTGCTAATGACCGGCTCGACCTCGAGCGCGGTCGCCGTCGCCCTCAACAAGCTGGCGCAGCGCGAGCACGTGCTCTACGTCGCGGGGATCTCCGGCTCCAACGACACCACCGGCAAGGATTGCGTGCGCTATGGATTCCGGCAGGGCTTCTATGGTCAGACCGCGGCGGCCGCCATCGCGCCGGTGCTGATCAAGCAGTTCGGCAAGAACAAAAAAGTCGCGTATATGACGCCGGACTATACCTACGGTCACACCGTGACCAAGTCGATGCAGGACATGACCAAGGATGCCGGCTGGACCACCGTGACCAACCAGGTCTCCCCGCTCGGTGCGCCGGACTATTCGTCCTACCTGCTCAACGTCGCCAACTCTGGCGCGGACCTTCTGATCAACGTCAACTGGGGCCATGATGCCGTGCTGTCGATCCAGCAGGCCAAGCAGTTCGGCGTGAACAAAAAAGTCGCGTATATGACGCCGGACTATACCTACGGTCACACCGTGACCAAGTCGATGCAGGACATGACCAAGGATGCCGGCTGGACCACCGTGACCAACCAGGTCTCCCCGCTCGGTGCGCCGGACTATTCGTCCTACCTGCTCAACGTCGCCAACTCTGGCGCGGACCTTCTGATCAACGTCAACTGGGGCCATGATGCCGTGCTGTCGATCCAGCAGGCCAAGCAGTTCGGCGTGCTCGACAAGATGAAGCTCGTGGTTCCCTACCAGGTGCCGTTCCTGGCGCGCGAAGTCGGCGGCGGTCTGATGGCGGGCGTCTATGCCGCGACCGACTATTGGTGGACGGTCGAGGACAAGTATCCGCTCGCCAAGATGTTCAACGAGTCGTTCAACAAGAAGTACGGCTACAATCCGGAGTGGGGCGCGGAAAACGCCTATGTCAGCTTCGCGCACTGGGCGCGCATGGTCGAGGAAGCCGGCAGCTTCTATCCGCCCGATGTCATCAAGACCTGGGAGAAGGGCGAGACCATTCCCTCCCTCCTCGGCGATGTCCACTACCGGGCGGAAGATCACCAGTGCGTCCGCCCCGTCATCATCGTTAAGGGCAAGGATCCCAAGGCGATGAAGAACAAGGAGGACTATTACGAGATCGTCGAGATCGTCCCTGGCGAGGGCATCATCCAGAAGCCGGACGCCTTCGGCTGCAAGCTCGGCGACTATACCTGATCGAAAATAGACGGCGGCGCCGCGAACGGTCACGCACCGCTCGCGGCGCCTGTTTCGCATCCCCCGATGCGTTCCCGTGAATAGTTCCTTTCCAACCATTTTTGGCGACAGCGCCGCATGATGAACTGGCCAAATTTCGTCTCCCAACTTTTCAACGGGCTGGCGCTCGGCGCCTTGCTGGCGCTGATCAGTTCTGGTCTGACCATCATCTATGGGACGCTCGGCGTGCTGAACCTCGCGCACGGCGCCATGTTCATGCTGGGCGGCTATGCTGGTTATGTCGCGTACACCTATACCGACTCGTTTATTGTCGCCGTTATCGGAGGGTCGCTCTTCGTCATGATCCTCGGCATCGTGATGGAACGCGTGATCATCCGCCATTTCTATCACCGCCCCCATGAGGATCAGCTTCTGGTGACGTTCGGCCTCGGTATCTGTTTCGTCGAAATCGTCCGGTTCATTTTCTCCAGCCAGTCGCTGGTCGTGCCCCCACCGCCGCTTTTCCAGGGCATCACCTCGCTCGGCTTCATGTTCTATCCGACCTATCGCATCGCGGTCGTCGGCATCGTCGCCGTCGCGCTGGCTGTGCTGTTCATCGTGCTCTATCGGACGCGGCTGGGCATGATCGTGCGGGCGGGCATTGAAGATTCCGTCATGGTGGATTCGCTCGGGATCAATGTTTATCGCGTCTTCATGATCGTGTTCGGGATCGGCGCGATGGCGGCCGGCTTCGCCGGCATCATCAATGCGCCGGTGGTGTCGCTGACGCCCGGCATCGGCGACGACATCCTGGTTCAGACATTCGTGGTCGTTGTGATCGGTGGCGTCGGGTCGTTTCCGGGCGCCATTCTGGGCGGGCTGATTGCCGGCGAGATCATCAGCATCACCTCAATGATTAATCCCGGTTATGCCTACGTCATGCTGTTTGTCGCCATGACGCTCGTGCTGGTGCTGCGGCCTCACGGTCTGCTCGGCACGCAGGGACGGGAATAAGTGTGAATTGTCAGATGCTGAAGCAACGCCGTTTCCTGATCGAAATCCTCACTGCGGTCGGCCTGATTGTCGCGCCGTTCGTGCTACCGCATCTCGGCTTTGCACCCAATACGGTGAACCGCATCCTGGTCTGGGGCTTCTTCGGCCTCGGCTTCGACATCCTGTTCGGCTTTACCGGCCTGCTGTCGTTCGGACAATCGGCGTTCTACGGCACCGGCGGCTTTGTCGCGGCCTACCTGTTGACCCGGGCCGGATTCCCGGATGTCTTTCTCGCGCTGGTGATCGGCATGATCGCGGCCGCTGTCACCGGTTACTTCATCGGTCTGATTGCGCTGCGCCGGACCGGTATCTATTTCGCTATGATCACGGTCGCGATCGCGGAAGTCTTCTACTTCGTCGAGTTCAATCCGCTGGCGCACTGGACCGGCGGCGAGAATGGATTGCCCGGCGTTCCGACACCGAGCTTCAATCTCGGCTTCACCACGCTCGAATTCACCACCGGCTGGTCGCTCTACCAGTTTCTGGCGGTGTGCTATTTCGTTGGTGTTGTGATTGCGCTGCGCATCGTGCGCTCGCCGGTCGGTGCAATCTTTAGTGCGATCCGCGACAATCCGCTGCGCGCCACTGCGGTCGGCCACAATATCCACGGTTACAAGCTGACGGCATTCGTCATCGCCGCCGCCTATGCCGGTTTTTCCGGCGGGCTGCTGGGCTCGATGCAGGCCTTTATGCCGCCAGACGCGTTCATGTTCGAGACGTCCGGTCAGCTTATCATGCAGACTGCGATCGGTGGTCCGGGAACGCTGTTCGGCCCTCTGGTCGGTGCGGCGGTCTGGTTGTTCCTGCAGGATTTCCTGCAGTCGGCTCTCGGTCTTGGGGCTGCGTGGAAACTGGTGCTCGGCGCCGTGTTCGTGCTGCTCGTCTGTTTCCTGCGGCGCGGCATCATCGGCGGCATCGCTGATCTTTACCGCCTTGCCTTCGGCAAGCGCGCTCATCGGGAATCGGCCGCGGCGTCAGCGAAGGCTTTGACGGCCGAGGAAGAACAAGCGATTGCGGAGGCCGACGTCGCAAAGCAGCCGGATCCGCCGCCGATGGCTCCGCTGAATCGCGCAGGCGACGGTTACGCCGGTCCGATCCTGCAGGCGACCGGGCTGACCAAGCGTTACGGCGGTCTGCTTGCCAACAGCGATATCGATTTCACCGTCAAGCATGGCGAGTTGCGCGGCATCATCGGCCCGAACGGCGCAGGCAAGTCGACGTTTTTCAAGATGCTGACCTGCGAGGTCGCGCCGACATCGGGCAAGATCGTGTTCGAGGGGCTCGACATCACCGGGATGAACGTCACCGACGTCTGCCAGCTCGGCCTGACCAAAAGCTATCAGGTCAATCAGTTGTTCTCGGGATTGACCGTGCGCGAGAATCTGATCATCGCGGCGCTCTCGGAACTGCGCGGCAAGTTCCGCCTGGACATGTTCCGCAGTCTTCAAAGCATTCCGGGTTTGTCCGAACAAGTCGAGCGCACACTGGAACTTGTCAATCTGACGACGCGGCCGGATACGCCAGTGTCCGAACTCGCCTATGGCGAAAAGCGAAGACTGGAGATCGGGCTGGCGCTGGCGACCTCGCCGAGCCTGCTGCTGCTCGATGAGCCGCTCGCCGGCATGAGCCCGCGCGAGCGCGTGGAAACGGTCAAGTTGCTGAAGTCCATCAGCAAGGGCCGCACCATGATCATTATCGACCACGATATGGATTCCTTGTTCGAACTTGTCGAGCGCGTCACGGTGCTGCAGGAAGGCCGGGTGCTGGTCGAGGGAACGCCGGACGAGATCAAGAACAACGCCGTGGTCCAGGAAGCCTATCTCGGGGGCGTGCACGGAGTGCTCGACGCATGAGCCTGCTCGAGGTCAAAGGTCTGAACAGCTATTACGGGGATTCCCACATCCTCTTCGATGTCTCGATGCGCGTCGAGCGCAACGAGGTCGTGGCGCTCCTTGGGCGCAACGGCGCCGGCAAGAGCACCACGCTGAAGAGCCTGATGGGCGTGATCACGCCGCGCTCAGGCAGCGTGATCTTCGACGGCACCGATGTCGCCGGCCGCAAGAGCCACAAGATCGCGCAGGCCGGGATGCAGCTCGTGCATGAGGAGCGCCGCATCTTCGGCAGCCTCAGCGTCGAGGAAAACATCGTGCTCGCGGGGCTGACGGCCTCCAAACGCTGGCCGCTCGGCCGCATCTACGAGATGTTCCCGCGGCTGAAGGAACGGCGGAATAACCGCGGCAACGAGTTGTCCGGCGGCGAGCAGCAGATGCTGGCGATCGCGCGCGCCCTGATCCGCGATCCGAAGATCGTCCTGCTCGACGAGCCGTTCGAGGGGCTCGCGCCGGTGATCGTGAAAGATTTGATGAGAGCCTGCCGCGATCTGGCCGCCGCCGGCCAGACGATCGTGCTGGTGGAGCAGAACCTGGCGGCGACGCTCGCGCTCGCCCAGCGCATCTATATCATCAACAATGGCCATATCGTGCATGAAGGACCGGCCCGCGAACTCAAGGCGCAGCCGGACATCCTGCAACGTTATCTCGGTGTTTAGGCCCCTGCGAGGGCAGTGATCAGCCGGCCCGCGTGATCCTCCAACACCTTGACGTCCTCTTTCCGGCTCTGGGGCGGCAGCAATTTTACGTCCGACTTCATTGGCATGACATGCATATGCAGGTGAAACACCACCTGTCCGCTGGCGGCTTCGCTGAACTGCTGGACGATGATGCCATCCGCATTGAAGGCCTTCATGGCGGCGATCGCGATGGTCTTCGCGGTTCGTGCGACTTCGGCGAAATCGGCCGGCGAAATATCGAGAATTCCGCGGGCAGGGGCCTTCGGGATCACCAAGGTATGGCCCGGCACGCGCGGCATGATGTCAAGAAAGGCGAATGTGCGCGCGTTTTCGTAGACCTTGAAGCACGGTATTTCGCCACGAAGGATTTTCGCAAAAATGTTCTGATCGTCGTAGGCCGGCACTTCGACCATCCTCTCCGTTTCGGGACCCTACTCTTCGCCGCGCGATCGCTCCACCGGCCTCGCCGTGGTCAGGCCTAGCTGGCTGATCCGCTCGCGCGTGAGCTGGTCCCGCGCGCCTTCCTTGATCAGCAAGTCAATGAACGCGATCCGCTTCGATTCGTCCGTAGCGTCGGCCAGCAGGTCCCGATAGCGCTTGTAGTCATATCCCTTGTTCGGCTTATCCATCTATGCGCCTCGCGGCCCTTTCCGTCATTGCGGCTATTCTACGCCGCAGGTTTGCAATCGCGCTACGCGTCATACACAGGTTCGGGAGAGGCGGGCGCCATCAATCGCAGGGGTGCCTGCGGCCGTCCTGTCCTCGATAGGAGGCAGCGCTCTGCTTGCAGCGCACGGCCGCCGGTCCGTCGTAATAGGCGAAGGGCTGGTCAGGCGTGATGGCGGGCCCGTAGTTGTGAAGATAGACATCGGTCTCGGACGAATGATGATGCCGATAATGCTTGTGATGTTTATGATGATGAGACCGCGCCAGCGCGGGCACCGAGAGGGCCATCGATACCACGGCGGCCGTTGCCAGAATCCTGAACGTCATCATCGGGCCGATCTCCTGTACGGGAATGGCGGGTGGCTTTGCATGTAAATTGATCCGGAACTGAGGTGAGTTTGTTCCATGTTCAGGCGGGCTCCGGCCGCTGTCAATGGCCGTTGGTCAGCCCCCTGTTGACGGCTGGTGTCCTCCGGCGGCCCGCCGCGAGTTCGCGTCGGCCATGCGATCGAACGCGCTGGCTCCCTTGGCGGGCGGCGGTAGGGCATTGCCCGTTTTCTGGAGCATTGACGGATGCGCAAGGGCGCGGGACAACGCTGCCGGATAATGATATTCGATCCTGTGTTCCGATCCGAAGTTTGCCCCGTTTCGCGGCCTCTTCTTTGCGAACTCCGGATTCAAAGGATACCGGCAAATTCATGATTCGAGTGTGGTTTGGACCGATGGTCGCTCCGATAGCCTCGCCGAGGCGGGGAGCGAACGTCCGAAATCACAGTGACACCACAAGATCCCCCGGGAAGGACCCCAGATGACGCTGCACACAGGACGGCATTTTCTCCAGATTCCAGGCCCCACCAACGTGCCGGACCGCGTGCTGCGCGCCATCGACATGCCCGTTCTGGATCATCGCGGTCCGGAATTCGCGGTGCTCGGCTTTGAGGTGCTGGCCGCAATCCAGCGGATTTTCCGCACCAAGCAGCCGGTCATCATCTATCCGTCGTCGGGGACCGGCGCCTGGGAGGCCGCGATCGTCAACACGCTGTCGCCGGGCGACAAGGTGCTGATGGCGGAGACCGGTCAGTTCGCGACCCTGTGGCTTGCGATGGCCGGGAAGTTCAAGCTCGACGTCGATGTGCTGCCGACCGATTGGCGCCGCGGCGCGCCG
>NZ_MKRN01000006.1:21200-38459 GCF_001896955.1 Nitrobacter sp. 62-13
CGGCCTCGGCTCGCTCGAATATGAGCATGACGCCTGGGGCATCGACGTGTCGATCGCCGGTTCCCAGAAAGGCATGATGCTGCCGCCCGGCCTCGGTTTCAACGCGTTGTCGGAAAAGTCGCTGGCGGCGTCGAAAGCGAATACGTCGACGCGCGCCTACTGGGACTGGCACGCCATGATCGCCAACAACAAGGAAGGCTCGTTCCCGTTCACGCCGGCCACCAATCTCCTTTACGGTTTGAAGGTTGCGATCGCGATGATGGAGGAGGAGGGACTGGAGAACGTCTGGGCCCGCCACAAGCGTCATGGCGCCGCGACCCGCGCCGCCGTCAAGGCGTGGGGATTGGAACTCGTCTGCCAGGATCCGCACGCTTATTCGCCGGCCCTGACCGCGGTGATGGTGCCGGGCGGACACGATGCCGATGCCTTCCGCAAGGTGGTTCTCGACAATTTCGACATGTCGCTCGGCGCCGGCCTCAACAAGATCAAGGGCAAGGCTTTCCGCATCGGACATCTCGGACATATGAACGATCTGACGCTGATGGGAGCGCTGGCCGGCATCGAGATGAGTCTCGACATCGCCAAGATGCCGCATCGCGCCGGCGGTGTCGCGGCGGCCATGGAGGTGCTCAAGGGACGGGACGTTGCGGCGGCGCCGAAGGTCGCGGTTGCCTGAGCTTTGGAGGCGTCGGGAGGCTTGCGCGCCGCACCGACGTCCACCACCACCACCTCGCAGTGCTATCTTAACTGGGAAGGCACGGCAACCGGTTTGCGGGTCTTCGACATCATGCCGGCGGTAACGCCGACACCGATCACGTAAATCCAGCCCTCGACGTGCTCCTTGTTGGCAACACCCATAAACTTGCTTTGATTTCATTTGTAAAAATTGGCTTCGTTCTGCCAAATCACAGAGATTGAATGGCTCGCTTGCGCCGCGAAAAGGCTCGCTTCTCATATCGTTCAATCTTCTTCAACTCCGCATTCAACCGAAGGGCGTCCGCAATAGTCCGATCACTTTTGAAAAAGCGATCAAATATTGCAGCCTTAACCTTCTTCACTTGCACCAGTGTCATCTGGGCGTGAGCGGCGTCAAAACTGGCAAACGTTGGATCGGCTTGACTCGCCTCCCGCGAAAGAAGGTGCGCGAGTTCTTCGATCTCACGGGCGCATGGCGAATCGATGCTGGCCAATCCATGGCGAAGTGCATTCTTTGCTGACCGTCTTCTGCCGGCTTTGGAGGTTGGCCCGGTACTTTTTTGGGCATTCCTTCGGTTGGCAGCGATCTGTCGAGCTGAAGCCATTGTGAATCCTACTCCGCTGCCTCACGGAACTCGCCATCGATAATAGCGGACGTTGCTCGCTCCACTTGCCTTGCCGAGTTCTCGCTGCGATGTTCAATTTCCCGAAGGGCCATCATTCTTCGTGCTTCGTATGAGGCAATGCGCTGCTCCACCTTGTCGATCTCGGCAGCAGCATTGAGATAGGCTTGGGCCAAAACCGTAGACGGAGAATACCCTTGCGTCTTCAAGTCGGCATCGATCTTCGCGCGGGCAGTCGGATCACCCAGCCAGCGCTGAGCGTCGCGGTCGGCGCCGAGAATCTGATACATTGCGTTTCTTGTGTCGGGAAGCCCGTCACGCTCGCTATGTTTTGTCTTCAACAGGCCGAGGACAACTTCCCTTTGGTGGAGTCTTATGATCTCAGCCAAAATCAAACGCTCGCGGCGGATTTGCCAAGACAAGTCCACGACGTCCTTCACATAAAGCTCATCGATGATGTCAGGCTGCGCCAACTTGCTGGTGACGGCGGCAAAGAAGGAATCGTAGTCCTCTTGCCTCTCGTCGCCTACCAGCGGAGCTTCACCCAAAAAGCGGGCAAGTTCTGGAGAGCATCGCAGCTGCGTTGACTTAATCGATCGGGGGATCTCGACCCTCCAATATTGGATACAGCGCCTTCGAATCAGGCCCAGTATATTCGGCTCACTTCGCCGCGAGCTACGTTTTCTGCCTTTTTCACAAAGAAATTGCGAGGTTCTTCATTTTGGCCGCGATGGCCGCAGGGAGAGAATGTCCCAGACGTGTCAAATCGACCCAGATGATCCCAAAGCCCCTATGCTCTCGTCAGTACGGTTCAGGAGCTCTTTCGGACTTGGAATCGCTTTGGGGCCGGGCTGACCAATGCGCTCGTGCGAGCCGGATTTGGTCGCTATGGGTGCACAGCGAATTCTAGCAAAGCCCGTCCCGGAGGAGCGATTTATGGGTTTGACGGCCTCGTATCGACCTGGGCGTCCCGCTACAAAATTTAAGGTGCAAGCGTCCGAGCGACCCGAAAACCAAGATACCTGAGCCGATAGTCGGAGGTGAACCAGTAACGGCTTGCCGAGCGGAGGAAGGCGGGAGCTAGAAGAAACGATCCGCCACGCACGACACGGTCATAACAATTACCGCCCTCGATCCAAGCCGAGCCATCCGTCGGTGCGCCATTGTAAGTGTCGTGATAACAATCCTCCGTCCACTCTCGGACATTGCCCACCATGTCATAGAGACCGTACCCGTTAGCTGCGAACGAACCGACCGGTGCGGTTTGCTTGGCGTCCCATCGGCTGCCACAGGCGTGGCAGTTGGCGTTGTTTGTGCCGATGGTGTTGCCCCAAGGATAGACCGTCTGTGTCCCGGCGCGCATCGCATACTCGTATTCGGCCCCCGAAAGCAGACGATAGGACTTGCCGGTCTTTTTCGACAGCCACGCGATGTAAGTTTGGGCATCGTCCCAGGAAACGTTGATCACCGGTCGGCGGCCACGGCCCCAGCCTTCATCGGCGGGCTTGTAGCCGTTGCAGCCGCCATCGGCCACGCAGGCATCCCATTCGTCGAAGGTCACCTCAAACCGGCCGACCGCAAATGGTCGAGCAATCGTGACCGTATGTTGCGGGCCTTCTTCGGCCGAACGCCCCGGTTCGCTTGGCGGCGATCCCATCGTGAAACTCCCGGCCGGCACCACCACCATCTCCGGACACTTCGCACATTCTTTAAAGATGTCCTTTGGCTTCAGCGCCTTCTCCTGCGTGGGAGGTAGCGGCGGCGCCTGTGTTGACGCCGGCGCGACCTGGGCGATGATTGCGGTGCCAAGCACGCATAGCGCAATTAGCGATGTCAGCACGGGTACGGCGCGCCGCCTTCGACCGACTTTGCGCGCCAAAGAGGTAGCCTGCTGTCGTGTTTCGTTGTTGTGGTGTTTGCCTTCGTCTTCTCGCTGCTCGCGTTCGAACGCGACGTCCCCGCGTGAATAACTGAAAGGTTCCGCAACGTCAGCAAGGAAGCACATCTAATACCTCCATCAGTGAGGGCAGGAAGTCGGCTACGAGCAGAGTGCGGAAGGCTCTGGAATGCTCTCCATTAGCGTCGATCGATCACGCGCTGGGTGTTGCCGTTAGAATCTCTTGAGTTCCGCGCGGTTGTTCAGTGAGCGGTTTTGTATTCCTGAAGCCGACTCGCGAAAGCACGATATAGAGCGCGGCGACGTTCATCAGCGCCCAGATAGAAAAGCCGAGCGTGTAGCCACCCAGAAGCTCCTTGCTGGTAGCCAGGATGATCGTCATGGTGAAGCCACAGGCCGCGCCGGCGGCCTTGGCCAATCCGCTGACCGCACCGACGTGCACGAAGTACATCGGGATCAGCTTGATGACCGTTGCGGCGGCGGCGCCGGACAGCAGCGCGAGCCCATACATGGCGAACAACTCGACGTGCAGTGAAATCTGCAGGGCCATGAGCAGCGCCAATACGACCATAAGGCCGAACAGCCAGCTCATGGTTGTGAAGACATCGAAGCGGTCGGCAAGCCAGCCGCCCACAGGCCGCGCGAGCGCAACGCAGATCACCAATGGCGGAGTGTACACCATGGATGCCCGTATGGCGTCCACATGCCACTGGTCGAGCAGGTAGATCGGCATTGCCGACGCGAAGAACGTAAGGGTGCCAAACGAGACCCAGTAAAGGTACGGCACCAGCCATACCACTGCGCCCGAACGATAGACGGCAAAGATTTCACGTAGCGACGTGTTCTTGAGCTTCCTGTTCGGCGGATCGGAGGTAAAGAACCAATAGACCAGAGCCATCAACAGGGTAGCAACGGCGAAGATGGGGAAGATCAGGCGCCAGCCGTTCGGGCCGCTCAGGACACGGGTAATCAGGAACGTGACGGTCACCATGCCAACGGTGATTCCGACGTTGCCCATGCCAAAGATGCCAAGGGCTGTACCCTGCTTCGATTTGGGGTACCAGGACGCTACATGAGCGTTGCCGACGACGAAGCTCGCGCCGCCCAGTCCGAGTAGCGTCCCCAGCACCAGAAAGGCATAATAGCCCTGGGCGAAGTACCCCAAAAGCAAGGGAAGGGTGATACTCAGAAGTAGAAGTGTGAAAACGCTCCGGCCACCGAACTTGTCCGTCAAGACGCCGAGCGGGATGCTGACCGCCGCCGCGAAAAACGGCTCCATCGCCGTCAGGACAAGCACCTGGGTGGCGCTGAAATTGTACCACTTGATTAAAAAAGGGGCGAGCGCGGCAAACATTCCCCACACCGCAAAACCGAGCGCAAACGCCAAAGACGATATCCACAGAACCCTGGCGTTGCCCGCCGGCTCGGCCGTCACGTCAGATGCAATAACCGGATTTTTCACGGCTGCTCCCAACAGAAAGAGACCGCGCTTGCATCGAGACGAAGCTCAACTCTGCTGATGCATTGCGGCGTGGCAAGCAATGCTCCTCGGCGCGTGACGAGAGCGGCTTTTAGTCTTCAAGACAACTCAGAATATCTCTTGGCGACCTTTGCGTCCATCGATTTCCGAAGGGCAACGATCGACCTTCACGCTCATTGCCATCCGTTTCTGCGGCGATCACGGAGCCCTTTGCGGAGCCCTTTCATGTGTTGCTCAACCAAGGACTTTCAAAGGCCGTCGATCAGCTAATACCGTCTGCGCCATCAGGGCTAAGAGTCGGGTTCGAAATTCAGGTTTCCCTGGCGATACGGCGAGCGCGCAGTATGATCGAGGCGACGTAGGAAGGCTCTGGCTGAGTGCATTGTCGCTTCGAAATCTTTCGCAAGCCTTCGATTTCGGCTGATCCAGGCGAAGAAGCGCTCAACCACCCATCGACGCGGCAGAGCGACGAAGCCGACCTGGCCGGCGATCTTCCGCGCGATCTCGACGACGATGTTCGTGTCCGCCCCCAAAATCCGTCGCTTCACCCTGAGGAACGCCGCGCCCGAGCGAGAGTGGCGAGAGAAACAAAGCAAGGACTGAGCTAAGACGATTCGGTCCGCTGTTCGCCGAGCGACTCCCGGGCACTGCGATCAGTCCATGCCTGCCTAAGCCACCGACCGTCGAGTACAACCCCGTGAGGGAAGCTTTGCCATTTCAGCAAGATCGCGAACGCCGAGCCCCAAGGTGGTGCAGGCCATTTTGCATTGGACGGGGAGCAAACGTCGTTACGATTTCCGTTGAAGCGGGAGCGTTTGGTGAAAGGGGCGAGGAGGGGGCGGGGCGATGGAAGGGTCGTGGGCGCAATAAATAGAAGGGGCCAGTCTCACGACTGACCCCCAGGGGCATCCTTAGAGATAGTATAGTCTTCGAAAATCAGTATCCCGGAGCATGCGGGCCGACCGGGGCACCCCAGTTGAAGCGATAGTTCAGGCCGACCTTGATGGTGTGCTCGTCGTTGCGGAAACCTACGGCCGTAGGAACGCCAGCAGCGTCGGTGAAGATAGCGGTCGTGTGACCGAAGTCGTAGTACTGATACTCGATCTTGCCCGACCAGTTCTGGGTGAACAGGTATTCAAGACCCGCACCCACAGTGTAGCCGTCCCGGCCGATGTGCGTATCGGAAAACGTGCCGCCGCCAAAACCGCCCGTGTTGCGGGTGTCGGCCCAGGCGTAGCCGCCCTTGACGTACAGCAGCGCCGGACCACCCCAAGTGTAGCCGAGGCGGCCAGTGACTGAACCGAGTCCGCGATTGACGAAGGGGTCGCCGTTGGTGTCGAGGAAGCTGTAATTGGCTTCGAGGCCGAAGACCCAGTTCGGCGCGAACTGCGTATCGTAGCCAACCTGCACACCGCCCATGAATACGCCATCATTGCCATTGCCGGTGAAACCGGGAGCGGCGATGTTGTTGTCGCCACCGAAAGCACCCCCGACGTGACCGCCGATGTAGAAGCCGGTCCAGTTGTAGACCGCCGCCGGCGGCGCGTAGACTGGCGCTTTGGTGTAGGGCCGCGCCGCCAGATCAGCGGCGGAAGCAGCGGACGCACTGATCAGCACAGCTGCGGTCGTGAGAAAAATCTTCTTCATAAGGAAAGCCCCTACGTTGGAATCGATGGCTCGTATTCTAATGAGAAAACCTCAGAGGCTGCTGTAGCGGGCATGCAACACTCGGGGAAATCATACTGCCGAGTACTAAAAAAAAGCCCCGCCGACGAATGGCAGGGCAAAGGATTATCGTTCCTGGGCCGGCGCGCCGCCGGCCCGACAACCTCGCACAATTCCGTTCGAATCCCAAATGAAAAATGGTCCAATTCGTCGCAGCACATTCGCGCTAGGCGGAAATAATTTGCCGCTTGCTTAAAACTGCGGCCAGACGTTCTTTTCGCTGTTCGTCTAGGGGGTCTCCCGAATGTGTTTTCCTTCGAAATTACGCCTTGGGCTTCGTTGGCGGTGAGGCTGTCAATATTGCAGTCCTTGAACGTTCATTTCGTAAACGCGATCTGCTCGGTATCGGCATCCATCAACAGTGTGCATTTGACAAAGACAAACTCATCGTCTCGGCAAAAATTCATGCGATCCCGAAATTCGAGCGTTTCTGCGTAAAACGATTGCCGTAGCGAAAGCGCACCCTCACTTCCACCCCGGCCAACAGCCATCCTCTTATGCCGTCCGCTCCGACGCTCACAACCAACGTCCAGAAAGCGCTGCGGGAGGAGAAGATGCTGAAGAATGTTGAACCCGGACATACGCAGTGAGCCTTTTTTAAAGCTTCAGCAGCGCTGATTTGTTGGCTCCGATTCGTTCTTTGAGAACAGAACGGAGATGGAGAGAGAACTGTGCCGAGCCCGCTCAGCGCGGACTAGCTTGGTCATTCCATCTTCAGGCCGTTTCCATAAGCCGGCGGACGCTTCAGGCGAATACGATCTAATGCTTCGCCGATCCAGGCTGCTGCTCTAGGAACGACTTGATGCCTTCGGTTTCGAGCGTCTGATAGAATTCGGCGTAGGCGTCGCTATCGGTAGCAAACCGATCTTCCCAGACGGTCGAGCCGCCATCGTGATCGACAACCTCAAGCGACCAGCCCTCTTCGCCTCCGGCCAAGCGATAGATCTCAACGCTCACTGTGACGCCGTAACTTTGCCGCTGAGTGGGGATTTCTCGATGTCAGGATCATCGTCGATCATCTGCAGCCTCGCTCCGGCTACCGCCGGTTTCACGCCTTAAGGCAAATTGGAATTATCATTGCCCATGGCCTGGAAGCAGCCTTCCAGCGCGGCGGGCTGCTCCACCTGCCTGGATAGTGTCGCGACTCTGTCGGCGTCAATCATCCTTGGTCGGCTCGGCCGCCTATCCCAGGCATCCACTTGCCCCGCTAGTGGCCGTGACTGTCCGGATCTGGTCACGCGCCTCGATGTCCGCCTTTGGGCCAGGGCGGACCTAGGGAGCCACTATGGGCACTAATCTCTTTCCGATGCGCCGGTTGGGAGAGCCTCGATGTGTTCATCGGCTCGGGAGAACACGGCGCCCTCGCACAGGAAGCGGAATGCCAAGCCATCCTACATTTGACTACTGGGAGGCATCTCAAGGACCCTCTTCAGCAGCGTGGGATCGCCAAGGACGGCGCGCAATTCGGCCTTGTCGAGCCATGTGGTGGCGTCCTCGAAGTTTTCGCATTGCTCGACCTTGGCGCGTGCCGTCGCAAGAGGCACTTGGACCGGGCCAAGCTTGCGGGGGCTCGCAACCGCAAGCGAGCCCAAATGCGCGGCCAGTAACTCCGGATCTCGGCGTAACTGCTGAAGAGCTCCGGCCAGTTCAGTAGGCTTAGAAGCGGCCAATTCGTTCGCACGAAGCACCACAGCAGGCGGGCTGTTGGTTTCAGGCGTTGCAAAAACGCCGGGCGCCTTCAATCGCGACGAGGTGATCAGTCCCAAGGGGATTGAAAGCAGAAGACCGAGCACGACCGGTGACATCCACAGCAGCAGCGGCAAAGAGACAGCATAAGCACTCAGTGAGAGGATTAGGCCGCAGAGCGTCGGCCCGGCGAGCTTGCGATAGATTTCTCCGCGTGCAAGCTGTCCATCGCTTCGGCGCTGCACCTGCCATCCCGCATCGCGGCCGAGGAGAATTTCCACGACCGACCGGGTCTGGAAGATCATCATGCAGGGCGCGATCAAGGCCGCAAGGATCGTCTCGCAAAGGACCCCGGCCAGGACGCGAGGGCTGCCGGCAAAGCCGACGCGCTCATCACGACTGCTGATCAGCGCCAGATAAGCCAGCAGTTTAGGCAGGATCAGAAGTCCCATCGTCGCGGCGAAGACCCAGGCCGCAAGCACCGGGTCTTGTTGCGGCCAGCTGGGAAACAAGCTGAATCCCTTCGGAAAGTATTCGGGTCGGATGAAGTGCGCCTGCAGTGAAATGAGCAAGCCAAGCACCAGGAACAGAAGCCACAGCGGCGCGGTGAGGTAAGAGCCGATGCCTGTGAGCAGATGCAGCCGGGACACCCAGTGCAGCCGGCGTGCCGGCACGACCGCGAGGTGCTGAAGGTTGCCTTGGCACCAGCGGCGGTCTCTCGCCGCAAAGTCCAGCACCGATGGGGGGACTTCTTCGAAGCTGCCGCGCAGGCTCGGCGCCATGTAGATCGCCCAGCCGGAGCGGCGCATCAACGCAGCCTCGACGAAATCGTGGCTTAGAATATGGCCCCCGAAAGGCTTGCGACCGTTGAGCTCCGGCAGGCCTGCGTCCGCGGCGAAGGCTCGCAACCGGATAATGGCGTTGTGGCCCCAATAATTGCTGTCGCCGCCGTGCCACCAGGCATTGCCGGCTGCGATGATGGGTCCGTACACGCGTCCCGAGAACTGCTGCAGCCTGCTGAACAATGTGCGCGCGTTGACGATCACCGGCTGGGACTGGATCAGAGCGGCGGCGGGATGGGATTCCATCGCCTTGACGAGGCGGACGATTGTATCGCCCTCCATGAGGCTGTCCGCGTCGAGAACGATCATGTGGTCGTAGGCTGCGCCGAATCTCCTGACCCAGTCGGCAATGTTGCCCGACTTCCGTGCCGTATTGTCGGAGCGGTGCCGGTAGTACAACCGGTCGGCGCTGATGGCTTGGCGCAGCCGAATGAACGTCATTTCTTCACAGATCCAGATGTCCGGGTCGGTCGTGTCGCTCAGCAGGAACCAGTCGAACTTCTCTCCAGATCCGGTCGCTTCGACGGATTCATACATTGCGCGCAGCCGCGCCATCAGATGATGAGGGTCCTCGTTATAGGTCGGCATCAGCATCGCCGTGCGCGCGGTTACGTCAGGCAACGGGCCGCTAGCTTCGACCGGCAGACCTGGCGTCCCGCGCATCAGCAGGACGAAAAACCCGGCCAGCGCGGACATGAAGGAGAAGGCGACCCAGGCAAGAAGCACGAGGAAGAGACCGAGCAGCAGCGCCTCGAGGACGGTCACGCCGCCGACTTTGACAACGTCGTACATGCCGTAGCCGCCCGCCAGCGTCAGCAGGGCCGTCCCGAGGAAGATGACGAGACGGCGCAATGTCGAAGCGGGCGTTGAACGGGAGGGCGCGCGCCCGGCATCTGCCGTGCGGTCCAGCCGGCTCGGAACCATCGAGAGCGGCCGTTCCGGCGGCAGAAACCGGCGGCCGACGGCGCGGCGCGGAGCCGGTGATTGCTTCAAGGCGTCCATCGATAAACCCACACCTCCGAGATCGGCGCCTCGTTCTGCGCCAAAAAGGCGCGCAGCTCGATCGCGGTCTGGCCCTTGACCGAGCACTGGAAGCTCAGACGCCAACCGCCTGTTGCGGGGTTGGGTTGCGTCACGACGTTGCTGATCTCCGATTTTTCTGCGGTGACGACCCCCTTGATCGCCTTGGGATCGACGGTTTTGAGTTGATCGCCCATTAGCTCGAGGACGAACAGCTTGCTGTCCTCGCCGCGGCTGCCGACTCCCGTTCGGGTGAATCGCGCGAGCGCCTGGGGTTTCGGTGCATCCGGCCCCCAGTGCAGGCGATAGGTGAAGATATGCTCGCTCTTCGCCGCCAGCGGCTGCTTCGGCTGCCAGAATGCGGCGATGTTGTCGTGGATCTCCTCCTTCGTCGGGATCTCGAACAACTTGACCGCCCCCTCGCCCCAATCGCCGATCGGCTCGAACCAGAGGCTTGGGCGTCGTTCGAAGCTGGATTCGAGATCCTGATAGGCGGCGAAATTCCTCTCCCGCTGCATCAAGCCGAAGCCGCCCGGATTGAGGTCGGCGAAACTGCTCACCTGCAGATCGTGCGGATTGTTCAGCGGGCGCCAGAGCTGCTCGCCTCGTCCGTTGAAGATCGCCAGTCCATCGGAATCGTGAACCGCGGGGCGGAAGTCGTCGAAATCCTTGCGGTCGTTTGGTCCGAAGAAGAACATACTGGTCATCGGCGCGAGCCCGGCATGCTCCACGTCCACGCGCGGGTAGAGCGCCATCTCGACGTCGAAAACCGTGGTTTCACCAGGTCGGATGGTGAAGCGATAGCTTGCCGCGGCGCTCTTGCTGTCCAGCAGCGCATGGACCACGATCGAGGAGGCATTGGGCTCCGGCTTCTCCAGCCAGAAAGCCTTGAAGAACGGGAACTCTTCGCCGTTGCTTTCGCCGGTATCGATCGCGAGCCCGCGCGCGGACAGACCGTAAGTCTGTCCCTTCGCGACCGCTCGGAAGTAGCTGGCGCCGAGGAACACACAGACTTCGTCGTAGTAATCCGGTCTGTTGATCGGAGCGTGGATGCGAAATCCGGCAAACCCGATGTCACCCTCCGGCCATTGTCCGAGACCGTCGCCGAACGAGAAGTCGTCGCGCCGGTACGGGACCGGCATGACGGTTCTATTCGCCACCTGGAAGATGTCCACCCGGTTCTTGTAGAAGAAGCCGCGGTGGAAAAATTGCACCTCGAACGGCAGCTTCTCGTCACGCCACAGCGCCTTCTCCGGCGCAAAGCGAATGGACCGGTATTGGTCGTAGTTGAGGTTTTTCAGCGCGTCCGGCAGCTTTTCGTCGGGAGGTTGGAATGGCTTTGTCGCAAGACTCCGGGCAAGCTCGCGCACATAGGCGGCACTGAAGGGCGGGGTAGAGCCCGCTTGGGCTTTGGCTGCAAGCGGCAGTATAGTGGCAGCTGAAACAGCAGCCGACGCGCCAAGAAATTGCCGTCGGTTCACGCTCGCGTCTCCCGGTTGGAAAAAGAAGTAGAAACGGCTCAGGTTCCGCGGAGTTCCTTCGTGCCAGATTGAGTGCGACCTGGTGCGGCTGATTAACGCGGACTTGAGCTCGAGCGGCTTCGAACCTCAGCCCGTTCGTAATGAGACACGTGGATTGGACGACTGGATTGGAAGCAGATTGCTTGCGGATGGCGCAGCAATGGCCCGGTGACGCGGATGAGTCTGCTAAAAGAATACCGGCAGTGACAGGGATTTGGGTTTGCTGAGCGCACGCGAACACGCCCGGGAGATGATCCGCGGTTACGGATACTCGCGGTGACTTTCTCTGCCTGGGAGGCTGGTCCATACTTTTCTGGGCATTCCTATTCGATTATCGCGAGCAACTTCTAGTGCTCGGCCGTGCCTTAGGGGCCGGCGCCCCGGGGTGGACCGGGGCGCTCCGTGAAGTTACTCGCAGATATCGACCGTGCGCGGACCGAATTCGGTGAAGACGGTGCGATAGCAAGGATTCCCCGCATAAGTGGCGCGGAAGAACCGGTCGCCGTGGAAGTGGTGTCCGAAGTGACGGAAGTGATGGCCGCCGAAGTGACCACCGAAATGGCCGCCGTTCCCACCATGAGCGCCGTGAGCGGAAGCGGGGGCTGCGAGCGAAACAACCGCGACGAAGGCGATGGCCGAGAGGCCGGGCGGCCTCCCAGCGGAACCTAAAGGGCAAGCCGACGTTCCTGGCTTAAGTGGAGGAACATCTAAATGCTTAAGGACGAGCAAATTGCGCTGCTTAAAGACATCAGCGCATCCATAGCCTTCGACGAGCGGCAAGCTGCGGTGGATGAACTGGTGATGGAAGGATACGTTTTGAAGGACGGCGACCTCTACGAACTCACGTCCAAGGGTGAGATGGAGGTGGAAGCTCACGCTGCGTTACAGAATGCCCCGTGATAAGGCCATCATAGCGTGTTGCAGGGCGATGGCTTGTTCGCGATTCTGAAATCCGATAGCCGTGATTATACTCGCCGGTAGTCTGCGGCGCAGTGATCCAGCACGCCGGGTCCCGGGACAACGTGAAGCTCCATTCCGGCATTGGTCGAGAAAATACCCAAGGGACCGCTGATCTACTCCATCGCGGATCGTTGGTTCAGACAGCGTTCAACAATCGCCTCGAGCACATCGTCACCTATTTCGTTGCGACCATTGTTGTTCGTCTCGCCTGTCCGCGGGTGCATGCTCTGCACGTGCAATGATCCGATAAGCAGTATGCCTGGAACTAGGACAAACGATGGTACGGGGTGGCGAAATCGATGCAGCCAGGGAAGAGGAATCATCAGCGGGTCTGTCTGGCCGCTCCTATTCCTCTGCTGAACTCGATCTGCGACACCTTTCGCGTTGCGTTTGTTCTATTGTGGAAAGCACGTGGTTTCAGCGAGAAGGTTTGTTCAGATTGCTCCGGCGTCTGCCGGACGCCCAAGAATCATGCAGAGGATCTGCTGCCGCGGAAAGCTCCATTTGCCAGATTTATAGCCACTGACTGGATTTCCAGGGCGCTTGCATCAGGGGCCAGATCAGCCGCATCGAGATGATTCGACGCGGCGGCGCATCAAGCGGCGGAGGCGACAATTGGGGACGGTTTACGAAACTTCGAAACCATGCCAGCGGCAATGGTAACCATCCGGTGAGTACCACGGTCAGGCTGCTTTTGCAGTGATGGTGTCCCGCCTCCAATTCCACGGCAGGAGGTCTGCGAGCTGGTTCTGTTGCGTTTCGGCGATGCGGGCGAGGACATCGGCGAGCCAAGCCTGCGGATCGACGTCATTGAGCTTTGCGGTGCCGATCAGCGTGTACATGATGGCGGCGCGATCGGCGCCACGGTCTGAACCGGCGAAGAGCCACGCCTTACGGCCGAGAGCGAGGCCGCGCAACGCTCGTTCGGCGGCGTTATTCGTGAGGCAGACGCGCCCGTCTTGGAGGAAGCGCGTAAAGCCGTCCCAACGCTTGAGCATGTAGTCGATGGCCTGCGCGACGTGCGCATGGCGCGAGAGTTTGGCCCGTTCGCCGCGCATCCATGCTTCGAGTTCGGCGACGGGCGACGCGCTCCGCTCCTGACGCACGGCAAGGCGTTCGGCTGCGGCAAGCCCGTTGACGTCGCGCTCGACGTGGAACAGGAGATCAATGCGTCTGACGGCTTCGAAGGCGATCGGCGAGATCGGCATCGCATTCCTGCCGCGCCGTGCATTGACGGCGATGTCGGCGAGCACGAAGAACTTGCGCCGCGCATGAGCCCAGCACAGCGCCTCCTTTATCGGACCTGGCTTCCGGTCAGGAAGATAGAGCCGGTTGTAACCAGCATAAGCGTCGGCCTGCAGGATGCCGGTGAACTGCTGCAGGTGCCGTCCGGGATGATCGCCGGACCGATCACGGGACGCGTAGAACAATGCTGCCGGTGGTGATGTGCCGCCGAAGGGCTGGTCGTCGCGGACGTAGACCCAGGCTCGGCCGGTGGCGGTCTTGCCCCTCGCCAGGATCGGCACCGTGGTGTCGTCGCCGTGAAGACGCTCCGCCGAGAGCACATGGTGCTCGATCAAAGCATGCAGCGGACGTAGCGCTGTCGCGCATGCACCGACCTGATCGGCCAGCGTCGACAGGCTGAGATCGATGCCCTCCCGGGCATAGCGTTCACTCTGCCGGTTCAGCGGCTGATGCTGGCCGAACTTCTCGAATAGCACCATGGCCAGCAGGTTCGGTCCGGCGAAGCCGCGCGGCGTCACATGGAACGGCGCCGGCGGCTGTGTGATGGTCTCGCACTGCCGGCACGAGAACTTCTCGCGCACCGTCTGCATGACCTTCCACTGGCGCGGGATCACCTCCAGCGTCTCGGTGACGTCCTCACCCAGCTTCGACAGCTTCGTCGAGCCGCAGCAGGGACAACTCTCGGGAGCGGCGATGACGATGCGCTCGCGCGGCAGGTGCTCGGGGAACGGCTTGCGCGACGGCCGCTGGCGCTCGAACGATTGCACCACCGTGCAGCGCGGCGCTCTCTCGGCGGCGAGTTCGTCCTCGGTGGCGTCGGCTTCAAGATCCTCGAGCTGAAGCTCCATCTGCTCGAGCAGCCTCGCCTTGCGTTCCGAACGGCTGCCATAAAGCTCGCGCCGGAGCTTCTCGATCTCCAGCTTCAGCCGGGCAATCAGCGCCTCCGTCCCGGAACTGACCGCCGCCGCACGGGCAGCCGCCGCCTCGGCCTCGATGCGCGCAGCACGTTCCGCCAGGATCATGGCGTGCGCGGCGGCAAGGTCGGATGGGAGCGATTCAGCGTCGGACACACGATGATGGAATCACATCCACCACCATGTGCAAGACCAAAGTCGTCAGCCGGTCGCCGTCGGACGCCACGTCTTCTGCGGTATGCGCCAGTCGATGCCTTCGAGCAGGTAGCCGAGCTGCGCCGGGGTGATCGTCACAACACCATCGACGGGAACAGGCCAAAGGAAGCGTCCACGCTCCAGCCGCTTCGAGAACAGGCAGGCACCCTGGCCGTCGTGCCACAGAACCTTGATCAGGTCGCCACGGCGGCCGCGGAAGACGAACAGGTGGCCGCCATGCGGATCACGCTTCAACGTCTCCTGCACCACCAGCGCCAGGCCCGGAAAGCCCTTTCTCATGTCGGTGTGGCCGGTCGCCAGCCACACTCGCACGCCGCTCGGAATCGGGATCATCGCGAGCCGAGCGCATCCAGGACCCGACGCAGTGCTTCAGCATCGACATCGCGATCAACCCGGACACGACGCTTACCGCCAAGCTCGATCTCGATGATCCCGCCCCGGCGACGGCGCTTGCCACCTACCGATGGCGAAGACGGCGGCGGCTCAATGTCCGGCGCGGCGCCAGCAGGAACGATCTCGACCGGGACCAACGGCGTGGCGCCGACATCAACCCGTCCGCACAGGTCCCTGCGCCATCGGAACAGCTGGCTGACGTGAATGCCCGCCGATCGCGCAACCTCCGAGGCCGTCACGCCGGGCTCGAAGGACGCTGCAACCAGGCGCTCCTTCTCCGCCCGCGACCACCGCCGACGTCGCTCAACCGACGTGATCACCTCCACTCGCGGCACCGTCATAGGCATACTCCTAGGATCATCCCTAGGACTTCAGCTCTTCAGCCCCTCATCACAAGGCGGCCGCCACCGGAGGGCTACCGGCAATGCCCACTCCAAGCACATAGATCCAGCCCTCGACGTAGTCGGAGAGGTGCGAATTAAACAGCGATTCCAAGATATTCTGGCTCACCACGATGATTCCGAGCCAGGATATCCAGCGCGTTTCCGTGAACATCAGAAAATGCGTGATCCACATCGCATAGAGCAGGATCACTCCGATCGCGCCCCACTCGATCGCGAAATAGAGCGGCTGGTTGTGCGAGTTGGCGACGATCTGCTCGTCTGTCAGGGTCTTGCCGGCGGGCCTCGCGCTCCAAAAGAGTCTTTATCGAGCCCGTGCCGTGACCGATCAGCGGAGCGTCATGAACTGGAACGCGCGGGACCAGTATTCAGGCGAATGCCGACGGAGGTCGGCTGGCTACTAGTCGACGCATATTACCGCTGAATGCTTTCGATGCGTAAGGAACCTTCAGCTCGCCGGCACAGCTTCCCAGGCTCGTAGACGATGCACACCGATGTCTCCTTTATCGAGAGATCAAGTCCGGCATAATGTTTCATGCCGCGGTTCCTTCCCCGATAATTGTGGCTGCTTTCTTCGCACAGACTACGTTTATCATCAGCTCGAAGCGCAGCACCTCCATGCTCATCGTCGAAGAGGAGCCTCAAGCCGAATACCCATCTGGCCCATTGGGGTGGTCATTTTAGGCGGCCGCTTCTCGATGAAGCAAGCGGCACTGTTTGATGGTTTCGCGTTTAACCAGAAATCGTCCGCTCTCAGTAAGCCGCTTTGGTCCGGTCTCGCCGTCGCCGGGTTCTTCGTGGCATGCTGAGGTTATCAACACTCCCCAGCAAAACGTCGCCGCTCACGATTCCCGTCGTTGTCCTGATATTTGGTGAGTGCCGAGCACCAGCACTCGGTATGTCCATGCTCACGCCACCTTCAGCTTGCAATAAACGGTCATCAGCTAGCCGACTATTGCCTGGAGCAGCTTTTTCGGAGCTGAAGTTTATGTTATTCGATCCAATAGGTCATTTTAACCAATAGGATGATTCAAACGAGCGGGTATGAGTGTGGCCGATGCTGAACAAACCGATGAGAAGAGCCGCCCTGCTTTTCCAACTCGCCGTGCACTAATAGGGGCCGGCGCAATAAGTGGGATCGTTTGGACCCTCTCCTACCGTCCTGCCCCTGACCCAGCTTGGATACCAGTAAAATCTGCTTCGCCGTGGTCGGCTCGGGATGGAGCTGGTCTGATCGTCTACAATAATCGGCTCTGGTTAACAGGGGGATCAGCACCGAAAGTTATCGATCTTGGTGATAGCTGGAGCACAAGTGACGGCATAACCTGGCATAAAGAAATTGAGCAGTCTTCTTGGACTCAAGCGGCGCAATCGATGAACGTCGCCTTCGCTGGGCGTATGTGGCGGATGGGAGGTTTTATTGAAGAGGAAACCAAATTTCATCCCATCAACGAGATTTGGTCTTCGGCTGATGGCCAGAATTGGGCATTAGTCGAGCCTAGTCCCCCATGGCGCCCGCGGGCAGGAGGAACACTCGTCGTATTCAGGGAAAAATTATGGCTTCTAGGTGGCGCGTCCCAATACGATAAACTGCTATTCAATGACGTTTGGTCCACCGAAAATGGTGTCGATTGGACCAGC
>NZ_MKRN01000007.1 GCF_001896955.1 Nitrobacter sp. 62-13
CAGGTGCGCGAGCTGCTTGTCGAGATAGCTGCGCAGCCGTTCCAGCTCGTCATGATCGCAGAGGTCTTCCGCCGCGATCACCTCGTCGAACCTGGGCGCGAAAGCATGATATTCCGGACCCCGAGGCTCGTTGGCACCCCTGGCGTTCGGCCGCGTCGCCTCGCCCGGCGTCTCGTCGTCGCCGAGTTCGCCGTCATCGAAAGTATCGCTCGCGGAAGCCTGGGCGCTTTCGACCGCACTGTCCGACATCTCGTCGGCGGCCTCCTGCGCCTGATCCGCGCTCATCTCCTGCACGGCGTCGCTGTCGGGCGAACCCTCCGCCCCCGACTGATCGCTCTCGCTTTCGCGGTTGTCCTCCTGATTCTCCTCCTTGTCGGCCTCGGCGTTGGTGTCGTCGCCGAGATCGAGCTCCGACAGCAGGTCGTGCACCACGTCGCCGAACTTCGCCTGATCCTCGGTGAGACGACTGAGCTGATCCAGTCGCTTGCCGATCTTGTCTTCCAGATACGGACGCCACAGATCGACGATCTTGCGCGCCGCAGCGGGCGGAGCGAGACCGGTCAGCCGCTCGCGCACCATCATCGCCAGCGCATCCGACAACGGCGCGTCGGCGATATCGGTGATCTCGTCATACTTGCCGCGATGGAAATGGTCATCGAGCATCGCGGTGAGATTCTTCGCGACGCCCGTCATTCGGCGGGAGCCGATGGCCTCGACCCGCGCCTGCTCCACCGCGTCGAACACCCCGCGCGCCTGCGGATTGCCGGGCATCAGCCTGCGATGCACCTTGGGATCGTGGCAGGCGATCTTCAGCGCGATGGAATCCGCGTGTCCCCGCACGACGGCCGCGTCGCGTTTGCTCATTTTGCGGCCGGGCTCCGGCAATCGCGCCTTGCCCGGCGACAGCCCGGGCCGCTCGACCGCAAACGTCACCTCGAGTTCCGGCCGCCTGGCGATGGCGCGCAGACACGACGCCACCGCGCGCTTGAACGGCTCGCTCGGCGCTTCCTTCGGCCCGGTGCGGAACTTGTTGTTCGGCGGTGCGGTGCTCATGACGCCTCTCCCTCTCCCCGCTTGCGGGGAGAGGGTTGGGGTGAGGGGCAACAATGAATGGCGTGACGCGAAGCCCCTCACCCGGCTCGCTTCGCTTGCCGACCTCTCCCCGCAAGCGGGGAGAGGTGAAAAATCATCAGCTCAGAGCCACATTGACCGCCGATTCCGCCAGTTCGACGTTGAAGCAGCGCTGGTAGAATTCCGCGACCAGCGGCCGCTCAAGCTCGTCGCACTTGTTGAGGAAGGTGACACGGAAGGCGAAGCCCAGATCGTCGAAGATCTCGGTGTTCTCCGCCCAGGTGATGACCGTGCGCGGGCTCATCACCGTGGAGAGATCGCCGTTGGCGAAGGCATTCCGCGTAAGATCGGCGAGCCGCACCATCTTGCCGACGATGTCGCGACCCTCCGGCGTACGATAATGCCTGGCCTTGGCCAGAACGATCTCGACCTCGTTGTCATGCGGCAGATAATTCAGCGTGGTGACGATGTTCCAGCGATCCATCTGCGCCTGGTTGATCTGCTGGGTGCCGTGATAGAGGCCCGAGGTGTCGCCGAGGCCGATGGTATTGGCGGTCGCGAACAGGCGGAACGCCGGATGCGGCTTGATGACCCGGCTCTGGTCGAGCAGCGTCAGCCGGCCCGAGGATTCCAGCACCCGCTGGATCACGAACATCACGTCCGGGCGGCCGGCATCGTATTCGTCGAAACACAGCGCCACGTTGTTCTGGTAGGCCCAAGGCAAAATGCCGTCGCGGAATTCGGTGACCTGCTTGCCATCCTTCACAACGATCGCGTCCTTGCCGACGAGATCAATGCGGCTGATGTGGCTGTCGAGATTGACGCGCACGCACGGCCAGTTCAGCCGCGCGGCCACCTGCTCGATATGGGTCGATTTGCCGGTGCCGTGAAAGCCGGTGACCATGACGCGGCGATTCCTGGCGAAACCGGCCAGAATCGCGAGCGTGGTCGCGCGATCGAAGCGATAGTCCGGATCGACATCGGGCACGTGCGGATCGGTTGCGGAATAGGCTGGGACTTCGAGATCGCTGTCGATCCCGAACACCTGCCGCACCGAGACCTTCATGTCCGGCAAACCTGCGGAGGTTTCAGTTTTGGTCATTGCGGCGGTCGTCATCAATCCTCCGAGGTTCGGGCGCGCTCCCGAAACCAGAACTGCGCATGGCTGCGGATGAGTGGGTCGCACGAAATTTAGCAGAGAGCGGGACCCGGCAGAAGCCTGCTGCGTGATCAAAGTTCCTTTGTGATATCATCAAGATATGCGCCAGCTGTGGATTTTTAAGGGTTGCCCGCCGAATCCGCGGAGGCCGGGCTGACGTCATACGGAACCGAACCATCGGCCGTCAGGGACGTTGCCGCCCGCAGAGTATGCTAATCGGACCAAAATCCGTCCCTGCGGGACGCCGGAAGCAGGATTTTCGTGAGTTCATTGATTGACCCATTGATTGCGTTCGTCTCAGCCCACACCTGGCTCGCCTATCTCACGATATTTCTCGCAGCATTGCTGGAGGCGGTTCCGGTGCTGGGTTCGCTGGTGCCCGGATCGACCATCATTCTCGCGCTGAGCGCATTGATTCCCGGTGGCGAGCTTCAACTGGCGGCGGTGCTGGCCGCCGCCGCGTCCGGCGCCATGCTGGGCGACGGAACGGCGTTCTGGACCGGCCACCGCTCCAAACGGGAAATCCTCAGTGCATGGCCGATGTCCCGTTATCCCGGCGTGATCGCGCAAAGCGAAACGTTCTTCAACCGCTGGGGCACGCTTGCGGTGTTTTTCGCGCGGTTCGTGCCGCCGATCCGCGCCTTCGTGCCGATCACGGCCGGCGCGCTGGCGATGCCGCCGTCGCGATTTTATGCGGTGAACATTCCGGCGATCCTGCTCTGGGCTCCCGCGCACGTCTTGCCCGGCGTACTGGCGGTTTCGGCGCTGCATGAATACGGCGGGCTGCCCCACCACACTCACGTCGGCAAACTCGTCTGGATTCCGACGGTGATCGTCATTGCCGCGATCGTCGGGGCCGCGACATGGTGGCGGCGGCGGCGGCGCGACATTAACTTACACGCCAAGAACTTACACGCTAAGACCGCATCCGAACGAACCGGCTAATGGTCCGGTTCCAACATTCGCATTGCGCGCCCGCAGCTAGCCATTGGATCAATCATGACCAAACCTCTCGTGGTTTCCATCCCGCATCGCCTCGGCAAGGATGAAGCGCTGCGCCGAATGAAGGCGGGGCTGGGCAGCGCCCGAACGCAATACGCCCAGTTCATCCAGGTCAATGAAGAAGTGTGGAGCGGCGACCGCCTGGTATTCACCGTTACCGCCATGAAGCAGCAGGTTTCGGGAATCCTGGACGTGTTCGAGGACCATGTCCGCCTCGAAGTGACCCTGCCGTGGCTGCTCAACAAACTCGCCCACGGAATTCAGAATGTCATCCAGAAAAAGGGCACGCTGATGCTGGAGAAGAAGTAGAGCGGATGTAATTCTCAGGCGCCGCGCACCACCGTCTTCAGGTAATTGTACGCCTTGATGATCTCGATGAGGCGGTCTTCCGTCGAACGGTCGCCGCCATTGGCATCGGGGTGATGCTGCTTCACCAGCATCTTGTATTTGGCCTTGACGGTTTCGAGCGTTGCGTCGGCGCCCAGTCCCATCACCTGCAGGGCTTTACGCTCCGCATTGAAGATCTTGCGCGTCTCGGGCTTGGTCTCGGATCCCGTCCCAGGGCCGGGCCGCCACTTTCCGCGGCCGTTGATTTCGCCAAGCATGCTGAAGGGATCGGCCGTGCCGTCGAGATCGATGGTGCCGGTCTTGCCTTTGCCGGGGGTGCCGTTGGCGCCCATCTTCCAGGTGGGGCGATGGCCGGTCAGCGCATCCTTCTGATAGCGCGCGACCGCCTCCGCATTCATGCCTTGGAAAAAATTGTACGACTGGTTGTAAGCGCGGACATGGTCGAGGCAAAAATGGAAATACCCGCGTTCGTTGCCGCGGCCTTTTGGCGCGCGGTGCGATCCCCGGTTTTTACAGTCGGGCCATTCGCAGCCGACCGCTTCCTCGCGCGCGCGCGGCTGCTTCGCACCAGCCCTCGGCTTGATGCGGATGCTGTCGAAAAATTTCGATGTATCGATCGGCATGACCATCTTTGACACCGCAACGCTTTACGCTTCAAGTCTTGACATCGCATTTATTCCGTCACGCCTACGCGCCATTGACGGACGAAAGCGATGGGAGTTAAGTCGCCCGCCATGAGCGTCAGGGACAACATCGAAAAGAAACTCAAGGAGGCTTTCACGCCGGAGAGCCTCGACGTCGCCGACGAATCACATCTTCACGAGGGACACGCCGGCCATCGGCCCGGCGGCGGAACGCATTTCCGGGTTAATATTGTGTCTCAAGCGTTCGAAGGGAAGAGCCGGGTCGATCGCCACCGCATGATCAATGCGCTGCTGGCGGAGGAGCTGGCAGGCAGCGTTCACGCGCTGGCGATCCGGGCGCTGGCGCCGGACGAACAAGGGCGCTGACGGCACGAGCCGTCTTCCGCCGAACTCGCTCAAGCCGTGAAAACTGCAGGCCCCGCACGCCTGGCGGTAACAAGCTCGCGTCGGCCGTCAACCGTCCCTCCGCATAACGATGCGGCGCATCCGGCGGCGACCCGCGACAGCCCATCTCCCCAAAAAAATCGATGTCGTTTTTATGCGAAATTAACCCGCCGATCAGATGATCGGAGCAAAATACCATCGTCGTACGGTAGAATGCGAACGCAATAGAGCGTAGCGCGCCGGGATTGACTCGCTGGGATCATGCAATGTCCGAAGCAGCCTCAACGGCGCTAATCGCGGAACTGGAAAGTGCGGTGAAGGGCGGCTCGTCCGAGCGGCGGCTCCAGATGCTTCGCCAGGTCACCGACCTGTTCCTGTCCGACGCGGACAGGCTGAACGAAAACCAAATCGGCGTCTTCGACGACGTCCTCGTCCGCCTCATGGAGCAGATGGAGACCCGGGCGCTGGCGCAGCTCGGCACGACGCTTTCGGGTTCGAAGGCCGCTCCGAAGGAAACCATCCGGCAGCTTGCATATCATGAGGAAGTCTCCGTTGCAGCCCCGGTTCTGACGAAATCCGCGCGGCTGTCCGAAGGCGACCTGATCGAGATCGCGAATCTGCGGGGACCGCAGCATCTGCTGGCCATTTCGCATCGCGACACGCTGAGCGAGGGCGTCACGGACGTCCTGCTCCGGCGTGGCGATTCGCAGGTCTCCCACGCGCTCGCCAAGAATACGGGCGCTCGCTTCTCGGAGTTTGGCTACGCCACCCTGGTCGAAAGCTCCGAAAAGGACGATGCGCTCGCCGAGAAGCTCGGGCTGCGGATCGACATCCCGCTCAAGGTGCTGCGCGAACTTCTCTCCAGAGCCAGCGCCGCCGTCCGCGATCGCCTGCTCAAGGCCGCGCCGCCGGAGATGCGCGCGAAGATTCAGGAAGCGATCCGGACGGTCGTCGAGCAGATCGCCGCCCCGGCACTGGTGCCGGAAGACTACACCGAATCGGAATCGATGGTTCTTGCGCTGAACCGGGAGGGAAAGCTCGGCGATCAAACCATCAACCGGTTTGCGATGCAGGGCGAATATATCCACATTATCGCAGCGCTCTCGCTTTTAAATTCGGTAAAAATCGAAGCGATCGAGCCGTTGATCGGCAACCCTCGTCCCGACGGGCTGATCGTCGCGTGCAAGGCGGCCCGGCTCAACTGGTCGACGACCAGCATGATTCTGCGCAATCGGCCGCATTGCCGTCCGCTGAGCAAGCAGGACTTCGAAAACGGTCGGGAAGTGTTCGAAGCGTTGTCGCTGTCCTCCGCGCAACGCACGATCCGGTTCTGGTCGGCGCGCGGCTCGGCGAGGAAGGCCGATGCTCCGAACACGGCAGTCGCCATTTCGGATATCTAAGCCGTGAGTTGGGGTAACCGAAAAGCTGACCGGGTGACGTTTGCCACCGGCTATACCGTCCTGATGATGGCAATCGACGGAACATGGCAACGGCCGTGCACCCTGCTGGACATTTCCAACAGCGGCGCGCGGCTTCAGGTGAAAGACTCGATCGAGGGACTGAACCTCAAGGAATTCTTCCTGCTGTTATCGTCGACCGGGCTGGCCTTTCGCCGTTGCGAACTCGTACGCATCAATGGCGAGGAGATCGGCGTCAAATTCGTCGAGGACAAAGAGACCGGCAAAAAGAAGAAAGGGCGAGCGCTCGCCAGATCCGACTCGTAACGGGGCAAACCACGATCGTTTCTTCACTTTGGACCGGCAATATGGCTTACCCGAGCAACAGGCGCGCTCGACTTTTCGCGTCCTCTTCTGTAAGTCGCACGCACCAGTGAGCCGTCAGGACGCCGTTTTCGCCTGCTTCGGTTTGTTCTCCATCGCCTCCGCCCCGCGCGGCACCGGCTGGATGCGAAGCGCAGTAATGCGATTGCGCTCGCGGCGCAAAACCCTGAAGCGAAAACCATGAAACGTAAAATTCTGACCGCGCTCGGGGATCGATCGCGCTTCGTGGATCACGAGACCCGCGATCGTGGTCGCCTCCTCGTCCGGCAGATGCCAGTTCATGGCGCGATTGAGATCGCGGATCGGCACCGAGCCGTCCACCACCACCGATCCGTCGGCCTGCTGCCGGACGCCGGCCACCACCACGTCATGCTCGTCTGAGATATCGCCGACGATCTCCTCCAGAACGTCTTCCAGCGTCACCATGCCCTCGACTTCGCCATACTCGTCGACCACCAGCGCGAAATGGGTCTTGCGGCGGCGAAACGCCTTGAGCTGATCGGATACCGGACGCATTTCCGGCACGAACCACGGCGGCAGCGCAATAGCGCTGGCGTTGATGCGCGACATGTCGCCGTCGGAGGCGCGAATCGCCCGCAACAGATCCTTGGCGTGAAGCACGCCGATGATGTTTTCCGGCTTGTCGCGCCAGAGCGGAATGCGGGTATATTCGCTGGCAAGCACCTCGCGCACCAGTTCCTCGGGCGGCAGGTCGGCATTGATCGTCACCATCGCCGTGCGGTGGACCATCACATCCGACACCGCGAGATCGCCGAAGCGAAAAACATTCTGGATGTATTCGGCCTCGCCGCTTTCGATTCCGCCGTGCTCGGCGGATTCGCCGACCAGTCCTTCGATCTCCGCGCCGGTCAATACGTCGTGCTGCGAGACTTCCTTGACGCGAAGCGCACGCAGGATGGTGCGTGACGCCGAATTCAGCAGCCAGTTCAGCGGATAGAACAGCAGATAGGACGCGTGGAGCGGATAGGCGATCCATTGCGACACCGGCTCGGGCTGGCGGATCGCCAGGGTTTTCGGGACCTGTTCGCCGATCACGATATGCAGCGAGGAGAACACCAGAAAGCCGGTAAGGAACGACGTCAGGTGTAGCGCCGATTCCGGCATGCCGAGCGGCCGCAGCAGGGGTTCGAGCAAGGCAGCCACTGTCGGCTCGCCGACCCATCCGAGACCGAGAGACGCCATGGTGATGCCGAGTTGGCAGCAGGCGAGATAAGCCTCGATGTTGCCGACGATGTCATGCACGAGCCGCGCGCCGAACGCGCGGCGCTCAACCATGGCCTTGACGCGGAAGCCGCGGCTTTTCACCAGCGCGAATTCGGCCGCGACGAAAAACGCATTGGCGGCAAGCAGCAGTACTGCAAGCAATATCTGGAGGAGCGTCGAACTCATCGCGGGCCCATGATCATGCCGGACTATAACGTCTTCGTGAGGCCCAGGCACCGGTTCGCGCGAAGAAAAAACGTCACGTCAGAAAAGAACTCCGCTGCTGATTCCAGTTCACTGGTTGGAAAGTCCTAAGCCCGCACGTCTGCGAGCTTCCCGGCAAGAAAATCGCGAACCGTTGCCGGTTCGACATCGGATGTCACGACCGCCCGGCCGATCGCCTTCAAAAGGATGAAGGTGAGGCGGCCGCGCTTCACCTTCTTGTCCTGTGCCATCAGCGCCATAAGGCCGTCCGCGTCGGTCAGGCCTTCCTGCCCGAAACCGGCGATGTCCTGCAACCGCGTCGGCAAGCCCGCCGCCGCCAGATGCCGCCTGATGCGGGACACATCAGTTTCCGCGATCATCCCGAGTCCGCACGACAGTTCGGCGGCCAGCACCATGCCGATCGACACGCCCTCGCCGTGATAGAGCCGGTCGGAAAACCCGGTCGCGGTTTCGAGCGCATGGCCGAAGGTGTGGCCGAGATTGAGCAGCGCGCGCTCGCCGGTCTCGCGCTCGTCGCGGGCGACGATGGCGGCCTTGGCGCGGCAACTGGCGGCGATCGCGTGTTCGCGCGCCGCGCCGCCCTTGACGATCTCGGCGTGGTTGGTTTCCAGCCACGCGAAGAACGCCTCGTCGCCGAGCAGGCCGTACTTCGCAACCTCGGCATAGCCGGCGCGGAATTGGCGCGGCGACAGCGTATCCAGCACCGCGGTGTCCGCGACCACCAGGATCGGCTGATGAAAGGCGCCGATCAGGTTCTTGCCCTGCGGCGAGTTGATGCCGGTCTTGCCGCCGACCGAGGAATCCACCTGCGCCAGCAGCGAGGTCGGCACCTGCACGAAATCGACGCCGCGGCGGACGATCGCGGCGGCAAAGCCCGCAAGGTCGCCGACCACGCCGCCGCCGAGCGCGATCACGAGATCGTTGCGCTCGATTTTCGCCGCGATCAGTTCCTCGCAAACGAACTCGATGCCTTCGTAGCTTTTCGAAACCTCCCCTTCGTCGACGACGATCCGCGACGTCGCGATGCCGGCGCCTTGCAGCGACGCCTCGGTCCGCCGCAGCCAATGGGTCGCGACATATTCGTCGGTGACGATCGCCACGCGCGCGCCGGGACGCAGCGCGGCGATCCGTTCGCCGAGCGACGGCAGGATGCCCCGGCCGATGACGATGTCGTAGGAACGGTCGCCAAGCGCGACATCGACCGTGATCGGGTCGGAAGTTTTCAGCGGAGCTGTCATCGCGTGGGACCAAATCCTTTGATGTCAAAGTCTTTCAATTGTTCGTCGCGAATTCCGGCAGGTTCAGTTCCGCCGGTCCGCGGCGGTCAGCCGATGATGAAGCAGGCCGATGCATTCGTCGACGATCCTTTCATAAGGCACGTCGCGCGAGGCGATCGTAAGATCCGCCAGTTGGTAAATGGGCTCACGCTCGGCGATAAGGCGCCCGATCGTCGCGGCCGGATCGGCCGTTTGCAGCAGGGGGCGATCGGCGCGACGCTTGACCCGGCGCAGGATCACCTCGGCGTCAGCCTTGAGCCAGATCGAGATTGCCCGCTCGCGAATGCGCGCGCGGGTCTCCTCGCGCAGCACGGCACCACCGCCGGTCGCGAGCACCAAGGGTCCGCCGGTCAAGAGCCGGGCGATCACCCGCGCTTCGCCGTCGCGGAAATGCGGCTCGCCATGAGTTTCGAAAATTTCGGGAATCGACATCCCGGCGGCGAGTTCGATCTCGGTATCGGCGTCGACGAACCGCATCGCAAGGCGCGAGGCCAGACGCCGGCCGATCGTGGATTTTCCGGCCCCCATCATGCCGACAAGCACCAGCGATCGCCCGCCGAGCGCGGCGACGATCGCGCTCTCGGGGGACGTGCCCGCACTGGCCGGTGAAACGGTTTCGGACGTCAAAAGACACCTGTCGGAACGAGGTTGCAAGCGTGGATGAATCTGGCCCAGGGTTCTGGCGTCCGAAGGCGGATCGCCGAAACCGATGCCGACAGCAAATTGGACCATCTTTTCCCGCCAGCTATACTACTCTCGTCGAGGGGGTTGCCAGAGACTCTTGCACCGATCCGGCGAACATGTTGGTACTCATTGCGTTCGCCCCGAGGGTCAATATCACGCTCCGGACCGCCAATGCCCAGCCTGTTCCGCTTCCTGACTGTCGTCGCGGCGATCGGCGCGATCGGCTACGGCGTCATCTTCGCGCTGGCGAACTTCGTCAATCCGGCGCCGCGGGATATGACGGTGACCATCCACCCGGACAAATTTCTCAAGAAATAGCTGCTAGAGCTATTCCGGCTGCGATGGAATCAAAGCCGGGCTCCAGCTTTTTATTTTGACGCGTTTTCTTGACGCGAACCGGTATCCACTTCGCTCGAAAACGCTATAGGCGGCGGCATGACATCCGACAAAGTCTCCGATCCTAGGCTGACCGACCTGTTCCTCGACATGCTGGCGGCCGAACAGGGCGCCGGCGAGAACACGCTTGGCGCATACCGTCGCGACCTTGAGGATTTTTCCGCCTTCCTGACGCGCGTAGGTGAAAATTTCGTCACCGCCGGCACCCAGACGCTGCGGGACTATCTCGGCGATCTTGACCTCAGGGGCTTCAAGTCTTCGAGCGTCGCTCGCCGTCTTTCGGCGATGCGCCACCTGTTTCGCTTTCTGCTGAGCGAACGGATCAGGAGCGACGATCCTGCCGCGATCCTCTCGGGCCCGAAGCGTGGACGAAGCCTGCCGAAGGTGCTGTCGATACCGGATGTCGATCGCCTGCTAGCGCAGGCAAAAGCGGCGATCGACGCACCGGGCGCCCCGCCGGCCCGGCGATTGCGTGCGGCACGGCTGTATTGCCTGCTTGAAGTGCTCTACGCCACCGGGCTCCGCGTGTCCGAACTGGTCTCGCTGCCGCTGTCGGCCGCGCGGCGCGACGCCCGCATGATCGTGGTGAAGGGCAAGGGCAACAAGGAGCGGCTGGTACCGCTGAACGAGGCGTCACGGCAAGCGATGGCCGACTACCTGGCCGCGATGGACGAGCAGCGCGGGATGGGCAAGGCGACTGCGGCGCGGCCAAAATGGCTGTTTCCTTCGTTCGGCGAAAGCGGCCACCTGACGCGGCAGCATTTCGCGCGCGAACTGAAAGACCTGGCCGCCACGGCCGGGCTCGCACCCCGGCTGGTCTCCCCACACGTGCTGCGTCATGCCTTCGCAAGCCATTTGCTGCATAACGGCGCGGACTTGCGAATCGTGCAGACGCTGCTCGGCCACACCGACATCTCGACCACGCAAATCTACACCCACGTCGTGGAAGAGCGGTTGAAAAGTCTGGTGCGTGACCTGCATCCCCTGGCGGAGGCCTGACCGGGGCCCCTCATGCCTGGAAGTGAGAAGACCGAATGCTTGAAACGCCGGCGGCATCCGGGTGTTACCAGACCATCACACGGCCGCACCAAATCTCGCTAAGGCCAAGTTCCGCCTTCCATCCCGCGTCAGCCGTTCTAATCTGTAGGTAATTGCAGGGTCGATTCGCGTCGGCCTTACGCTGCCGGTTCGGCGGCCCACAGTAGCCGAACCGTTCGGCCACTTCAGATCCACCTTGAAACCCCGGCAACGCCGGGGTTTTTTTGTCGTGCGATGCTTCAGCCGGGACACCTGTCAAGGGCCGGCACTTGACTTCACATCAATCAGCCGCGAAAGAGCGCAGCGTGTCCCGCCAGCGACCGACCCAGTTGCCTCCGCCACGTCACCTAAACGTTTGAATTAAAGGATTTTTTGTCCTCCCCGCCGATAGCTTTCGTCCCCTGACACGTTCGTCCTATATTGCTGGAATGCCGGACCCCATGCGCAGCTACCTTGATTTCGAAAAGCCTGTCGCTGAACTCGATTCCAAGATCGACGAACTCCGTGCGCTCGCCGCCTCGGGCAGCGACATCGGCGAAGAGATTTCGAGCATCGAGGACAAGGCCGCGCAGGCGCTGAAGGATCTCTACGATAACCTGACGCCGTGGCAAAAAACCCAGGTGGCGCGGCACCCGCAGCGGCCGCACTTCTCCGATTTCATCAACGGCCTGATTACCGAGTTCACGCCGCTGGCGGGAGACCGCAAGTTCGGTGAGGACGAAGCGCTGATCGGCGGCTTCGGCCGCTTCCGCGGCGAAAGCATCTGCGTCATCGGCCAGGAAAAAGGCGCAACCACCGAAAGCCGGCTGAAGCACAATTTCGGCATGGCGCGGCCGGAAGGTTATCGCAAAGCGGTCCGGCTCATGGAAATGGCCGACCGCTTCGATATTCCCGTGCTGTCGCTGGTCGATTCCGCCGGAGCCTATCCCGGCATCGGCGCCGAGGAGCGTGGGCAGGCCGAAGCGATCGCGCGCTCGACCGACGCCTGCCTGTCGCTCGGCGTCGCAAATATCGCGGTCATCATCGGCGAGGGCGGCTCAGGCGGCGCGATCGCGATCGCGACCGCCAATCGCGTCCTGATGCTGGAGCATGCGATCTACAGCGTGATCTCACCGGAGGCGGCGTCGTCGATTCTCTGGCGGGATGGCAGCAAGGCGCAAGAAGCGGCGACCAACATGAAAATCACCGCGCAAGACCTGCTGCGGTTCGGCGTGATCGACGCCATCCTCAAGGAGCCGCCGGGGGGCGCCCACCGCGACCCGACGGCAATCGTCGCGCTCACGGGCGACGCCATCGCCGACGCCTTCAACGATCTGCGCCATCTCGACCGCGACGCGCTTCGCAAGCAGCGCCGTCAGAAATTCCTCGATATCGGGCGCAAACTGGGCTGAGCACGCCAGCTCCACCAGGATTGGCGACGAACGACCGCATGTCCTGCGCCCGACGCCCCCGCGGCGGTCGCAAAATTGCGGCATTTTCCGGACTCCGGCCGAACCGCCCTATTTCGGCCCGGTACCGAATATTTAACCTCCGTTCACCATCGTCGTCGTGGATTGGGTCACGCCGGCCAGTCCGGCTTGCGGGGCCGCAGGCTTAAGGATAATACTTTATTCAATGGCTTGGGGCACGGACGCCATGAACTTGGGGTGCAGGCTTGCCCGTCGCTTGCGGAGCTTTGCTTTGATCCATCGCTCGGCTTTGATCCATCGCGCGCCCGGTCGCGCGATCATGACATCGGCCGTGCTGTTGGCGGGCGCCGCTCTTCTGGCCGGCTGCAACGGCGAGGACGCTTCACTCGCAAGCAACGCCAAGGCGAACCAGCCCGTCCCGCCCAAGCTCGTCGCCGCCATGACCGAAAAGGACATGGAGCTGCAGTCGCCGATCCTGATCCGCCTGTTCAAGCAGGAAGCCGAACTGGAAGTCTGGAAGCAGAACCGGTCCGGCAAGTTCGCGCTGCTCAAGACCTACCCGATCTGCCGCTGGTCCGGCGACCTCGGCCCCAAGATGCGCGAGGGCGACCGCCAGGCGCCGGAAGGCTTCTACAGCATCACGCCGGCGCAGATGAATCCACGCTCTGCCTACTATCTCTCGTTCAATACCGGCTATCCCAATGCATTCGACAAATCGCTGGGACGCACCGGCTCCGAACTCATGGTGCATGGCGACTGTTCCTCGCGCGGTTGCTACGCGATGACGGACGAGCAGATCGCCGAGATCTACGCCGTCGGCCGGGAATCCTTCTTCGGCGGCCAGCGCGCCTTTCAGTTCCAGGCTTATCCGTTCCGCATGACGCCGGCGAACCTTGCGAAACATCGCAACAACCCGAACATGCCGTTCTGGAAGATGATCAAGGAAGGCAACGATCATTTCGAGGTGACCCATCAGGAGCCGAAGGTCGAGTTCTGCGAGCACAAATACGTGTTCGATCCCGTAGCCCCTCCGGGCTCGACCAAGCCGCTGCAGTTCAACGCATCCGCGCAGTGTCCGGCCTATGTGGTCCCCGACGACATCGCGAGCGCCGTGCGGGAAAAGCAGGAGCGCGACAATACCGAGCTCGCCAAGCTGATTTCGAAGGGAACGCCGGTGGCCAGGCTCAACACCGGCATCGACGGCGGCATGAACCGCGTGTTCGCCGCGAAAATCCCGGACGGTCAGACAGGGCTGTCGGATCCGGCCGAGCCCGGGCTGAAGCTCACGGCGTACTCGACGGCGCCGGGGACCATTCCACCGACCGTCAATCCGCCGCGCGATTCGGCAGCGACGCCGGTCGCAACCTCGTATGAACCCGAGGCCGGAGCTACGAGACCCTCCTCGTCGCTGCTCGCCCCCTCCTCGTCGAGCAATATCTTCAGCAACCTTGCGCGCAAGATCGGTTTCGGCACCGCCGACACCACCGCAACGACCGCAACCGCAACCAAGCAGACCGCTCCCGCCAAGCCGAAGATCGCGGCCCCGGCGACGCATGCCCCTCCGCATCGCCCGGTCGTGGCGGAGAAGCGCCCCGTGCACGGAACGACGGAAAAAACGGCTGAAAAGTCAGACAAACCCAAGCAGGTCGCGACAGCGCGTCCGCCGTTGAAGCCCGCGATCGACGCCGATGCGGCTGCACCGACGCCGGCTCCGAGTGCGGCGCCGGTGGCGTCAACAAACTCGTTCGACAGCCGCTTCTCGGCGTTCCGGTAACCGGAGCCTTTTCGCCTTGTGATGGAATCGGAAGCGAGGCTCCAGGATTTCGATTCAACGCGTTTCTCCACGCGAACCGGTTTCCCCGTCGCTCGAAAACGTTCTCTAGCGCGGCCATGACCGCGAAAGCAGCCATCCAGCCTTCCAGAGCACCGGTAAACGGCGCAGATATCGCGATGTATCGGATCATCGGCTTTCGCGGATGACCACGGCGTCGATATTGGCTGACGACGCCTTTCCCCGCTATGCGCAGCCATTGCTCGCTTGGAGAGCCGCCCGTCGTCGAGCGGGATGAGGAAAAGTGTGTAGCGGTTTTCCGCCCACATCCGCTCAAACTATAGATCGATCACGTTCATGATTCTGGATCGATTCGATCCAGAATCATCGTGATCTAGCCGTAGCGACCGTGGCAATGCTTGTACTTCTTGCCGGAGCCGCAGGGACAATCCTCGTTGCGGCCGACCTTGCCCCAACTCGTGGGATTGCCCGGGTCACGGCCCGAAGGGTCGGAATTGACGGCCGGCGCCAGCGAAGCCCGGGCAAAATTGCCCTGCGCGAACGCCATTTCGTCCTCGCCCGTATTGGGATCGAGCTTGTGGACTTCCATTGCGGGCAGCACCGGCTGCTCTTCCTCGGGCGGCACGATCTCGACGCGCATCAACTGCCCGGTCACCGCCTCGCGCAGATGGGCAATCAGCGACTCAAACAGCGAGAAGGCTTCCGACTTGTATTCCTGAAGCGGATCGCGCTGGCCATAACCGCGCAGGCCGATGACCTGGCGCAGATGATCGAGCATCACCAGATGCTCTCGCCAAAGATGGTCGAGCGTCTGCAGCAGGATGGTCTTCTCGACGTAACGCATGACGTCGGCGCCCCATTGCCCGACCTTGGCCGCCATGTGTTCGTCGACCCGGGTTTCGATACGCGACAGCAACTCCTCGTCGGCGATGCCCTCTTCCGCGGCCCATTCGTCGACCGGAAGATCGATGTCGAGCACGCGCTTCAGCTCTTCCTTCAGGCCGGCGACGTCCCATTGCTCGGCATACTGGTTTTCCGGCACGTGCTTGGCGACGAGGTCCTCGACGAACGCGTGGCGCATGTCGGCGATCGTTTCCGCGACGCTTTCGTTCTGCATCAGATCGACGCGCTGTTCGAAGATCACCTTGCGCTGGTCGTTCTGCACGTCGTCATATTTCAGCAGGTTCTTGCGGATGTCGAAGTTGCGCGCCTCGACCTTCTGCTGCGCCTTTTCCAAAGCCTTGTTGATCCAGGGATGGGTGATCGCCTCGCCTTCCTTGAGGCCGAGCCGCTGCAGCATGGTGTCGAGCCGGTCCGATCCGAAGATACGCATCAGATCATCTTCCAGCGACAGGAAGAATTTCGAGCGGCCCGGATCGCCCTGACGGCCGGAGCGGCCGCGCAACTGATTGTCGATACGGCGCGACTCGTGGCGTTCGGAGCCGATGATGTAGAGGCCGCCGGGCCGGGTCATGGTCTTGGCCGGCTTCGAGCCCTTGGCGGCCTCGATCTCGACGACCTCCTCGGCCTTGAGCACCATGTCGCGGAAGCGTTCGATATCGGCCTTGATTTCGGCGACCTTCGCGGCCTTCTCGGCCTCGTCGGCTATATCGGCAGTCTCGTGCTGAACCCGCATCTCCAGCGAGCCGCCGAGCTTGATGTCGGTGCCGCGGCCGGCCATGTTGGTCGCGATGGTGATGGCGCCGGGCACGCCGGCCTCAGCCACGATATAGGCTTCCTGCTCGTGGAAACGGGCATTCAGCACCGCGAACAGCTTTGCCGGCTTGCCGGCGCGGGCCGCCTCATACAGCTTCCGCATCGACTTGGGATCGGTGAAGTCGATCTGCTTATAACCGTGCTTCTTCAGATAGTCGGCGAGTACTTCCGATTTCTCGATCGAGGCCGTGCCGACCAGCACCGGCTGCATCCGCGCGTTGGCGCGCTCGACTTCGGCCAGGATCGCGGCGTACTTCTCGTTCTGGGTGCGGTAGACCTCATCGTCCTCGTCGAGGCGCGCGATCGGCAGGTTGGTCGGAATTTCGACGACCTCGAGCTTGTAGATGTCGGCCAGTTCGTCGGCTTCGGTCAGCGCGGTGCCGGTCATGCCCGCGAGCTTCTTGTACATCCGGAAGTAGTTCTGGAAGGTGATCGAGGCGAGCGTCTGGTTCTCCGGCTGCACCGGCTGATGCTCTTTCGCCTCCAGCGCCTGATGCAGGCCTTCCGAATAGCGGCGACCCGGCATCATGCGGCCGGTGAACTCGTCGATGATGATGACCTCGCCGTCGCGGACGATGTAATCCTTGTCGCGGGTGAACAGCGAGTGGGCGCGCAGCGCCTGGTTGATGTGGTGAACGACGGAGACGTTCTCGACGTCGTAGAGCGAATCGCCCTTGAGCTGGCCGGCCTCGCGCAGCAGCGTCTCGATCTTCTCCATGCCGGCCTCGGTGAGCGTCACCGTGCGCTGCTTCTCGTCGACCTCGTAGTCGGCCACCTTCTCGAGGCTCGGCATGAAGGTGTCGATGGTGTTGTAGAATTCGGAGCGGTCGTCGAGCGGACCGGAAATGATCAGCGGCGTGCGCGCCTCGTCGATTAGAATTGAGTCGACCTCGTCGACGATGGCGAAGAAGTGCTCGCGCTGGACCATGTCCTCCAGACGATACTTCATGTTGTCGCGCAGATAGTCGAAGCCGTATTCGTTGTTGGTGCCGTAGGTGATGTCGCAGGCATAGGCCGCCTTGCGCTCGGCATCGTCGAGCCCGTGCACGATCACGCCGGTGGTCAGCCCGAGGAAGGAGTAGATCTGCGCCATCCAGGCGGCGTCGCGGCGGGCGAGATAGTCGTTGACGGTG
>NZ_MKRN01000008.1 GCF_001896955.1 Nitrobacter sp. 62-13
CGAACGTCGGCGGCGATACCATGGCCGAGGTCGTCAGCCTGTTGTTCCGCCTGCCCGCCAACGGCAAGCCGATGACCATCATGCAGCTTGCGGGCTTTCCCGCGGAGGTCGTCGACTCCGTCGTGTCGGTCCTCTGCCGCATGGCGTTCGACTTTGGCCTGTGGAGCGACGGCGTCTCGCCGCTGCTGTTCGTCTGCGAGGAAGCCCACCGCTATGCGTCGGCCGACCGCAGCATCGGCTTCGGCCCGACGCGCAAGGCGATTTCCCGCATCGCCAAGGAAGGCCGCAAGTACGGCGTCTATCTCGGCCTCGTGACGCAGCGTCCGGCCGAACTCGACGCCACCATCATTTCCCAATGCAACACGCTGTTCACGATGCGGCTCGCCAACGAGCGCGACCAGGCGCTGCTGCGTTCGGCGGTCTCGGATGCGGCGGCCAACCTGCTCTCGTTCGTGCCGTCACTCGGAACCCGCGAAGTGCTGGCCTTCGGCGAAGGCGTCGCGCTCCCTACCCGGCTGCGCTTCAAGGAAGTTCCGGCGCATCAGTTGCCGCGCAGCGAGGCGACGATTTCGACCGTGCCGTCGAGCAACCCCGGCCATGACGCGCAGTTCGTCGACGCCGTTCTGGAACGCTGGCGGGGCGCGACCTCGCATCGCGACGCTCCCAACGACATCGTCTCCACGGAAAAGCCGGCACGCATGCTGGACGCGCCGATGCTGCAGCCGTCGCTCGGCCTCGATCCCGACCGTTTCACGCTCCTGAAAAGGCCGTTGCGGTAGCAGGTTCGCGCTTCCCGAATGGAGCAGGATGCGGGCTTCCGCTTTCAGGCCAGCCGGCGGTCCCTTATGATCTGCATGTGGATCGCACAGGACGGACCCGATGACGTCGCCAGCCGCCGGACGTTTCCCGATACCCGATCTCGCCACGCTGCCTGACGACGTTCGCGCGCGGATTCTGGCGGTGCAGGAGAAGTCCGGCTTCGTTCCCAACGTCTTCCTGACGCTGGCCTATCGCCCCGACGAATTTCGCGCATTTTTCGCCTATCACGATGCGCTCATGGACAAGGATGGCGGGCTGACAAAAGCCGAGCGCGAAATGATCGTGGTCGCCACCAGCATCGCCAATCAATGTCAGTACTGCGTCGTGGCTCACGGCGCGATCCTTCGCATCCGCGCCAGGAATCCGCAGATCGCCGACCAGATCGCGGCGAACTATCGCAAGGCCGATATCACACCACGTCAGAAAGCGATGCTCGATTTCGCGCTGAAGGTCAGCGCCGAAGCGCACAAGGTCAGCGACGCGGACTTTGCGAGCCTTGCCGAACACGGCTTCACGAACGACGACGTCTGGGACATCGCCGCCATCGCCGCGTTTTTCGCGCTGTCGAACCGGATGGCGAACGTCACCGACATGCGCCCCAACGACGAGTTTTATCTGATGGGACGGCTGGCGAAGTGACGTCAGTCATCCGACGCCGGTCCGCACCATCCAGGCAGATAGACCGCTTCCGCGCTCTTCGCCAGCGCCAGCGCCTTCTCCATTGCCTTGGCAAAATCGGCTTCGACGCTCTTGCGTGACAGTCTTCGCCGTAAATAGTCGGCCCAGAGAAATTCGCTGAACGGAGTGGTATCCTTGGCATAGCCGCCGGCCCGACGCAGCTCGCCGGCAAGGCTGCGGAAAGGATCGTCTTTCAGATCGGCGATCGATTTCGGAATATCCCTGTAATGACGGCGCTCTCCCTTCGCATCGTAGGGATAGACCCATCGGCGGTTATCGAGCACAACCCAGAACGCATCTCGATCGACCATCGTCAGATCGGCAATAACGGTGACAAGGATGTCCTTCACTCCCTCGTCGTGAAGGGCCCGAGCGAGGTGATGATGATCGACGACGTAATGGCGCCGATCGGGTCCGAGCACCACCGGAATCATATGCTCGCCTAGCAGTTTCGCCTGTTTTTCCTTTGATTTGTGAGCGCGCCAGCGCTGGCGTTTTTCCTTCACCTCGCGCATTCCGACCGTCATCTGAGTCGGACGAAGCGACAGGATCGGGATCGGCTGCAGAACAGGTTCGCGGGTATTCGTCATGATCGGCGCTCCGGACCTGCAAAACCGACGTTCGGTTATGGCATGCTACCGCTGACTTCAAAATTGTCGAATTGATCGGGCATCGGCGACGATCCGACCCGCAAAGACCGCAAAGCCTCGCACCTATACACAGCCCACCCGTGATGACGACTTTCTGAGTGTATATCGCGCGCAATGTGCTAAAATTACAGTGGATCCTGCGGAGTTGCCCGATGGGAAAACAGCGGCCCAAAATGTCGGAGGGCGAGCACGTCGTGCTCCAGTTCCGGCCGCGCCACCCTGCAGGACTGCCCGACCGGCGGCCGCCGGCGACGCCCGCCGACCCTGTCCACGACCTTGTCCCGCGCAATCAACCTCCTGATGAGCAGCCGGACGACTTCCGCCACCGGATGCTCGCAAATGCGGCTGCGTTCGCCTTCACGATTGCATTGACCGCCGTGGGACTGTGGCTGGCCATGAGCATCGCCGCCTGGCGCCTATTGGAGACTTTGCCCTGACGAAGCCTTCGGGGATTGCGCACCTCATGCAACGCCCGCAAGATCGGCAAAGCAGGAATCAGACCACTGGAAAGCACCCTGATTCGGCTGCGGAATACGGCTTCGCGAGTGGCCCGCGCCATTGAACTCGGGACAGCGCTCCGATATATGGGCACTCGACTCCGCGCGATGGGCTGGCCGTTGCGGAGCCGGCGTCGCCGTCGAACGCCAATGCGACATTTATCTCCAAATATATCAAAGGCTTAAAGATGTCTTCCACATTCGATCGGGTCGCTACCATCATCGCAGAAACCTGCGACATTCCCCGCGATACGATCACCCCCGAGAGCCACGCCATTGATGATCTGGGGATCGACAGCCTTGATTTCCTCGACATCGCATTCGCAATCGACAAGGCGTTCGGGATCAAGTTGCCGCTGGAGAAGTGGACGCAGGAGGTCAACGACGGCAAGGCGACGACCGAGCAATACTTCGTCCTGAAAAATCTCAGCGCGCGCATCGACGAGCTGGTCGCCGCCAAGGGCGCGTAATCGCGCGGCCATGGATCTCGCATATTTTCACCTGATCGACCGCATTACCGACCTCGATATCGGTGAGAAAACGATCGCGGTTGAGGCTCAGGTGCCTCGGCAAAGCACGATCTTCGAGGGGCATTTTCCCGGATATCCGCTGATGCCGGGCGTTCTGTTGATCGAGTCGATGGCGCAGGCATCGGGCTGGTTGCTGATCGCGTTGATGAAGTTCGAGCGCATGCCGTTTCTTGCCGCGGTCAAGGAAGCCAAGATGCGAAGGTTTGTAACTCCCGGCGAACTCCTGAGCGTTACGGCAAGTCTGGTTCACGACGGGTCCGGCTACGCCGTGACCCAGGCCAAAGTCAGCGTCGACGGCAAACCGCGATGCAACGCGACGATCACGTTCGGCGTCGCCGCCTTTCCGAACGCGGATTTGCGCGGGCACATGGAGGCGATGGCCAAGCGTATCGGATTCCCGCAACAGATGATCGCGCATGACTGAGACATCATCGCGTTCAAAGCCGATCGAAGCCTGGATCACCGGCATCGGCCTCGCCACGTCGCTCGGCGAGGGCCTCGATGCGCATTGGGAGGCGCTGAACCAGCGCCGCATCAACGCCGACGAAAAGAGCTTCGCGCCTTATGTCGTTCATCCGCTGGCGCCGGTCAGCTTCGACGCGCAGATTCCGAAAAAGGGCGACCAGCGCCAGATGGAAGCCTGGCAGCGCATTGGAACGTACGCGGCCGGACTGGCGCTCGATTCCGCCGGCGTCAAAGGCAACACGGATATCCTGTCACGAATGGACATGATCGTCGCCGCCGGCGGCGGCGAACGCGACCTCGTTGTCGACGCCGGAATTCTCAACGCCGAGGCCAAGGGCAACGCCGCGCCCGGCTTTCTCAACGAGCGGCTGATGAACGAGCTGAGGCCGACGCTCTTTTTGGCGCAACTGTCCAACCTTCTCGCCGGCAACATCGCCATCGTCCACGGCGTGACCGGCTCGTCGCGCACATTCATGGGCGAAGAAGCCGCCGGCTTCGACGCGGTTCGCATCGCGCTGGCTCGGATCGCTGCCGGCCAGAGCGACATCGCGCTGGTCGGCGCAGCCCATAATGGCGAGCGCAAGGACCTGCTCCTCCTCTACGAATTCGGCGACTTCAACCTGAAAGAAAAATTCGCACCGGTCTGGACGCGCGAGCAGAGCAGCGGGTTCGCGCTCGGATCCGGCGGCGCTTTCCTGGTGATCGAATCCCGCGCCCATGCCGAGGCTCGCGGCGCGAAGCCGTTCGCGCGCCTGACCAGCATCGTCGCCGACCATGCACGGCGCAAACGCCCGGGCGAGGTCACATCAACGCTGGAATCGTTGTGGTCGAAGCTCGGCAGCCGCGCCGAGGCCACCGCGATCATTACCGGCGCCACCGGCGCCGAGCCGGTGACCTCCGAAGAACGCGCCTTCCTTCGCGCCCATCCCGACATCCCGGTCCGCGCGACCGGAACGATGTTCGGTCACGCCCTGGAGGCGCAGTTTCCACTCGGGCTCGCCGTCGCCGCGTTGTCGCTGTCGCGCGGGGCGCTGTTCGCGCCGGACGATTCATCGGATCAGGAGATTGAAATGTCAGAACCTCCGGCCCAGATTGTCGTGATCGGAGCCGGTCACTGGCGCGGCGAAGGCATGGCGCTGGTCGAAGCGATCCGCTGAACCGGCTAATTCGACGAGGGGACCATGACCGCAATGCGCGACAAATCCGGCAGACCCGTCGTCGTCGTCACCGGCATGGGCGTCGTAACGTCGCTGGGCTCCGGCAAGACCGACAACTGGGCCAGACTTTGCGCAGGCGAATCCGGCATCAGGACCATCACGCGCTTCCCGACCGAAGGCCTCAGGACCACGATGGCCGGCACCATCGATTTCATCCCGGTCGAGCCGTTCTCGTCGACCGACCTCTCCGAGCGGCTCGCGAACATCGCGACCGAGGAGGCCGTCGCGCAGGCGGGCATCGGCAGCGCCGGCGATTTTCCAGGCCCGCTGTTTCTCGCGGTCGCTCCGGTCGAACTCGAATGGCCGCAGCGTCACGAACTCGGCCGCGTCATCGGTTCGGACACCGAGATCGACTACGATCAGATACTGCGGGTCAGCGGCGGCGGCGCGTTCAAGAAGTATCACCGCCGCTTCCTGTTCGGCTCCGTCGCCGATCATCTCGCCGAAACCTTCGGCACCAAAGGCTCGCCCATCTCGCTTTCGACGGCCTGCGCATCGGGGGCAACCGCGATCCAGCTCGGCATCGAAGCGATCCGCCGCGGCGAGGCCGACGCCGCGCTGTGCGTCGCGACCGACGGCTCGGTCAATCCCGAAGCGCTGATCCGGTTTTCGCTGCTGTCGGCGCTATCGACCCACAACGATCCTCCGCACGCCGCGGTACGGCCGTTCGCCAAAAACCGCGACGGCTTCGTGATGGCCGAGGGCGCGGGCGCGCTGGTTCTCGAAAGCTACGAGGCCGCGGTCGCGCGCGGCGCGAAAATCCTCGGCGTCATGGCGGGATGCGGCGAACTGGCCGACTCCTTCCACCGCACGCGATCGAGTCCGGACGGCAAGCCGATCATCGGATGCGTCCGCAATGCGCTGACGGATGCCGGCGTGACCATCGAGCAGATCGACTACATCAACGCGCACGGCACCGGCACGCCGGAAAACGACAAGATGGAATATCTCGGCATCTCGTCCGTGTTCGGCGAGCGCGCCAAGCAGATTCCGGTCTCATCGAACAAATCCATGGTCGGCCACACCCTCTCGGCAGCGGGAGCCGTCGAAGCGGTGTTTTCGCTCCTGACGCTCGAACACCAGCGCATTCCTCCCACCATCAACTATGACGTGCCGGACCCGGCGATCCCGTTCGATGTCGTGCCCAACGCGGCCCGCGATGCGTGCGTCACCACGGTGATGTCGAACTCGTTCGGCTTCGGCGGCCAGAACGCGTCGCTGATCCTGACGCGCGAACCGGTCTGACGGCGAGGTGTCGACGCGCCGGAGAAGCCGACCGATGTGCGGCACAATCACTGTCCGCCCCTGATGCGCCGCCTCCTGCTTCGAACCCGCGCGCGGCTGCGCGACGCGATCAAACCCGTAGGCGCGGTCACGATCGGCGCGCTGACGGTCGCCCTGTTGCGCACGACGCGCTATTTCGACCCGATCAAGACGGCGAACCTGTTCGGTCGCATCACGCAGAAGATCGGACCGATGCTACGCGAGCAGAAGATCGGTCGCGCCAACCTCAGCGCGGCGTTTCCCGACAAGTCGCCGGAGGAGATCGAAAAGATTCTTGCAGGGGTGTGGGACAACCTCGGCCGCATCGGCGCGGAGTTCGCCCATCTCGATCGCATCTGGGATCTTGATCCCGACCGCCTTGGAAACGGCCGCATCGAAATCGAACCGAAGAGCCGGAAGCTATTTGAACGGCTGCGCGACGACGGCAAGCCGGCGCTGATCTTCGCAAGCCATCTCGGCAACTGGGAACTTCCGGCCGTCGCCGCCGTCGCGCACGGACTCGATGCGGCGGTGCTGTATCGCAGGCCGAACATCGCATCGGCCGATCGCGTGATCGAGCAGATGCGCTCCGTCAACATGGGAACGCTGATCCCGGCCGGCCGCGACGCGCCGTTTAAACTGGCCAACGCCCTGCAAAGCGGCCAGCACGTCGCCATGCTGGTCGATCAGTACCTGACCAACGGCGTCGACGTCACGTTCTTCGGACGCAAGACCAAGGCCAATCCGATGCTGGCGCGACTGTTGCGACAGATCGAATGCCCGATCCACGGCGTGCGGATCATCCGCCTGCCCGGCCATCGCTTCCGCGCCGAACTGTCTGAGGAGATCGCTCCGGTGCGCGATGCCAACGGCGACATCGACGTGCAAGGCACGATGCAGGCGATCACCTCGGTGATCGAAGGCTGGGTCCGCGAATATCCGGATCAATGGCTGTGGCTGCACCGCCGCTGGCGGTAGAGCGTCTCGCACTCGAACGAAAACTCTCGGGCTATACGACCCGCCGTAGCTCTTTTCACCGCCCGGTTTTCACGCGGGTCCAGAGCCGGTTGATCATGCGCTGGGTCGCGGGGTTGCGCGCCGTGATGACGAACAGCCGCTTCATCGTGGCCGCGTCCGGATAAATCGTCTTGTCGTTGAAGATTTTCGGATCGATCAGCTTCTGGCTGGCCAGATTGCCGTTGGCATAGGACAGGAAATCGGAATTCTTCGCCGCCACGTCGGGCCGATAGAGATAATTGATCAGTTCATAGGCCTCGGCGACGTTCTTCGCATCCGCCGGGATCGCAAGATTGTCGAAAAACATCTGCGCGCCCTCTTTCGGAATCGCGTAACCGATCTCCACGCCGTTGTTGGTTTCCGCCGCGCGGCTCTGTGCCTGCTTGATATCGCCGGACCAGCCGACGACGAGACAGATCTCGCCGGTTGCGAGGCTGTTCAGATATTCCGAGGAATGAAATTTCCTGACAAAGGGCGTCACCTTGCTGACAAGGGCCGCTGCGCGCTCAAGATCGGCGGATGCGATGGAATTCGGGTCGAGGCCCAGATAGTTCAATGCCGCCGGCAGGATATCGTCGGCGGAATCGAGCATCTGGACGCCGCAGTCCTTGAATTTTGCGAGCTTGTCCGGATCGAAGACGATATCCCAGCTATCGATCTTGCCATCAGGCCCAAGAATGCGATGCACGGCTTTGACGTTGTAGCCGATGCCGGTCGTTCCCCACATGTAGTTCACGGCGTATCGGTTGCCCGGATCGTAGACCGCGAGCTTCGCCGTCACCGCCGACCACGCATTGGCGAGATTCGGCAGCTTCGACTTGTCGAGCTTCTGGAAAATATTCGCGCCGATCTGTCGCTGCAGGAAATAGGCGGTTGGCACCACCACGTCGTAGCCCGACTTGCCGGCGAGAAGTCTCGTCTCCAGCGTCTCGTTGGCATCGAAGGTGTCGTAGACCACCTTGATGCCGGTCTCCTTGGTGAAATCATCGAGCACGCCGGGCGCAATATAGCTCGACCAGTTGTAGAAATTCACGACCCGATCGGCCGCCTGCGCGCGCGGAGATGATAGCGCGCCGAAACCGAGCGCGAACGCAGCAGCAACCCAAAGCCATGTGTATCGATAAAGCCATGTGTGTCGATTTGGAATCATCGCTGCACCGTCCTAAAGGGCATGTACGGCGTCGGACAAACGCTCCAGCGCGCTGTCGAGCGTGGCGTCGGTCTTGGCGAAACAGAATCGCACGACCGAGGTGACTGCGTCCCGTTCGTAGAACGCCGATACCGGGATCGCCGCGACCTTGTGGTCGGCCACGATGCGCTTGCAAAACGCTTCGTCGGTTTCATTGAGGCCGAGCGGCGCGAGATCGACCGTCAGGAAATAGGTTCCTTGCGATGGCAGAACCGGAAACCCGATGTCTTCAAGCCCGCGGGTCAGGCGGTCGCGGCGTCGCGCCAGATCGCTGCGCATGGCCAGGAAAAAATCGTCCGGCTTGGCAAGGCCATGGGCGACCGCGGCCTGAAGGTTGGGCGGCGTCGTGAAGGTCAGAAACTGATGCACCTTCGCGGTCACTTTGAGCAGCGGCGGCGCGGCGCAGACGAAGCCGACCTTCCAGCCGGTCAGCGAAAATATCTTCCCGGCCGAACCGATCTTGATGGTACGCTCGCGCATGCCGGGAATCGTGATCAGCGGGATATGGTCGCGGCCGTCGAAGACGACGTGCTCCCAGACCTCGTCGCAGATCGCGACTGCATCGAATTCCTGGCAAAACCGCGCCAGCAATTCCAGGTCCTCGCGCGGATAGACCACCGCGGCCGGATTGAGCGGATTGTTGAAGACCACCGCTTTCGTCTTGCGCGTGAAGGCGGCGCGAAGCGCGTCTTCCGTCAATCGCCAGTGCGGCGGCTCCAGCCGCACCAGCCGCGGAACACCGCCGGCCTGCCTGATGATGGGAAGGTATGAGTCGTAAACCGGCTGAAAGACGATGACCTCGTCGCCGGGCTCGACCACGGCGAGGATCGCGCTGGTCAGCGCCTCCGTGCCGCCCGAGGTGACCATGACCTCGCTCACCGGATCCAGCGCCAGTCCATGCCAGTGCCGGTAATGCGTGGCGATCGCCTGGCGCAACTGCGGAATTCCCATCATCGACGGATACTGGTTGTAACCGTCGAGAACGGCCTCCGCCGCCGCGCGCCGAATGTCCTCCGGACCCGGATCGTCAGGGAAACCCTGCCCGAGATTGATCGCATCGTTGTCGCGCGCGAGCTGCGACATCGTCTCGAAGATCGTGACCGGAAGGCCTGCGAAGACCTTGTTCATCGAAGGCGTAAAATCTCAACCGCCGCTTCGCGTCGGCAGCCCTACCGCTTTCCACCCAAGAATTCCGCCGGCGAGATGCTTGTCATAGGCAAGGCCGTCAGCCTGCGCCATCATCGACGCGGTCACCGAGCGTTTGCCCGAGCGGCAGGCGAACACCACCTGCTTGCCTTGCGGATCTGGAATAGCCTTGGGATCGAAGACCGACAGGGCGACGACGGCCGCGTCGGGAAAAGCCTCCGCCGCAACCTCGTTCGGCTCGCGGACGTCCACCAGCAGATAGCGTCCCTCAGCCACGCCCTTCGAGACGTCTTCCGGCGTCAGGTCATGAACGACAAAATTCCGATCCGCCAACGCAACCTCCTCGTACTTTGCAGTCAGGCGCATGCACGCCGATTTTTCGTCCGCTCTCCGGCCGCGCAAGGTCGCCCCTTGGGCCGATAAAATCAAGCGCCACCCACCTAAATGCTGATTTGCGTCCCCACTTCGACGACCCGTCCGGTCGGAATCTGGAAGTAATCGGTCGCGTCGTTGGCCGAGCGGCTCAGCGCGAGGAACAGGCGGTCCTGCCAGAGCGGCATCGCGGAGCGTGCGGCCGGTTTGAGTGTGCGTCGCGACAGAAAGAACGAGGTCGCCATGATATCGAACTGCCAGCCGAGTTTCCGTGCGATGGCGAGCGCCTTCGGGACGTTGGGACTTTCCATGAAGCCGAAGCGCAGCGTCACGCGCGAAAACGTGGCGCTGATCTGCTCCAGCCGCACCCGGTCGCGAGGCTCGATACGCGGCGTCTGCGCGGTCTCGATGGTGAGGATGACGTTCTTCTCGTGAAGCACCTTGTAGTGTTTCAGGCTATGCATCAGCGCCGCTGGGGCAAAATCCGGGTCGCTGGTCAGAAACACCGCGGTTCCGGGAATGCGGTGCGGCGGCCGCTTTTCCAGCATCTCCACCAGATCGAGCAGCGGAAATTCAAGCTTGCGGGATTTCTCGAACAGGAGCCGGCTGCCGCGACGCCACGTATACATCAGCAGCATCACCGTGCCGCCAAGCGCCAGCGGCATCCAGCCACCCTCGAAAACCTTCAACAGATTCGCCGCGAGGAACGTGAGATCGAGCAACAGAAACGGCGCGATCAGGGCGGCGGCGGCGAGCGCCGGCCAGCGCCAGACCTTCCAGATGACGACGAATCCCATCATCGCGGTGACGACCATCGTTCCCGTGACCGAAATGCCATAGGCGGACGCCAGCGCGCTCGAGGACCGGAACAGCAGCACCAGCAGCACGACGCTGATGACGAGCATCATGTTGACGCGAGGCATGTAGATCTGTCCGGAGTGCTCTTCCGAGGTGTGACGGATTTCAAATCGCGGCAACAGTCCGAGCTGGGTCGCCTGACGCGTCAGCGAATAGGCGCCGGTGATGACGGCCTGGATCGCGATCACCGTCGCGGCGGTGGCCATGATCACGACGGGCACGAGCGACCACGCCGGAAACAGCAGAAAGAAAGGATTTTCGATCGCTTCAGGACGGGCGATCACCAGCGCGCCCTGTCCGAGATAGTTCAGCACCAGCGAGGGCAGCACGATCGCAAGCCAGGCCGCCTGAATCGGCCGTTTGCCGAAATGACCGAGATCGGCATAGAGCGCCTCGGCTCCCGTAACCGCCAGAAACACGGCGCCCAGCGTGATGAACCCGACGACGCCATGATGAAGCATGAAACCGATGGCATGGAGCGGATTGAAGGCCAGCAGAACCTCGGGATGTTTTGTCACCTGTGGAATGGCCGCCGCCGCGATCATGGCGAACCAGACGCACATCACGGGTCCGAAGAAGGCGGCGACGCGCGCCGTCCCCCGCGACTGAACCGCAAACAGCGCCAGCAGAATCACCACCGTGATCGGCACGACATAGGGATCCAGCGCCGAAGTGGTCAGCTTGATGCCTTCGATGGCCGACAGCACCGAAAGCGCCGGCGTGATCACCGCATCCCCGTAGAACAGGGCGCCGCCGATGACCCCGAGCAGCACGATGGCGGCCGCCCGCCGGCTCGCGGCGCGCTGCGCCAGCGCCATCAGCGCCAGGATACCGCCCTCGCCGTGATTGTCCGCCCGCAGCAGGATCAGGACGTATTTCAGCGTCACCACCACGATCAGTGCCCACAGGATCAGCGAGAGAACACCCAGCACAGCCTGCGGGTCGGCTCCGCTTCCCGCCGCACCGGCGGCGACGACCGCCTCGCGAAGCGCGTAAAGCGGGCTAGTGCCGATGTCACCATAGACCACCCCGATGCTGCCCAGCATCAGCGCCTTGAACCCGGCGGTTGAATGGGCGTCACCGGATTCGTTCGCCGCCGGCGTCGCCGCGGCCGAGCTTGCACTGTCGCTTGTCATGGATGAGACCCCGAGGTCCTGGACTGCATCGTGCGAAGCGACGCGGCTTATGCGTCCGTCCGCCCCGACATGCACGGCACATTTCGATCACAGCCCCCGTCTATGCGGGGAAAGGCACAAGGCGGAGGTCAGATAATCACTTGTGTTCCCACTTCCACGACCCGCCCGGTCGGAATTTGAAAGTAATCCGTCGCATCGTTGGCCGACCGGCTCAGCGCGATGAACAGGCGATCCTGCCAGAGCGGCATACCCGAATGCGCCGACGGCTTCAGCGACCGCCGCGACACGAAAAACGATGTCGCCATGATGTCGAACTGCCAGCCGAGCTTGCGCGCAATTGCCAGCGCCTTCGGAACGTTGGGCGATTCCATGAAACCGAAGCGAAGACTGACGGTCGAGAACTTCTCGCTGATCGTTTCCATGCGAACCCGGTCGCCGGGGTCGACGCGCGGCGTCTGCGTGGTTTCGATGGTGAGAATGACGTTGTGTTCGTGAAGAACCTTGTTGTGCTTGAGATTGTGCAGCAACGCGGTCGGCACGAAATTCGGATCGCTGGTCAGAAACACCGCCGTTCCCTTGACGATATGCGGCGGCCGCTTTTCAAGACTCTTGATGAGATCGAGGAGCGGCACCTCGGTGCGCCGGGTCTTCTTGACGAGGATGGCCGTGCCGCGGCGCCACGTCCATATCATCACCACCATCGTGAAGCCGAACAGAAGCGGCACCCACGCGCCATCGAGCAGTTTGAGAAGATTGGCGCTGAAAAACATCATGTCGACGACCACAAGCGGGACGACCAGAGCGGCGGCTGTCGCTGCTCGCCAGTTCCACAGCTTCCAGACAACGACAAAGCCCATGATGCCGTCGGCAACCATCGTCGTGGACACGGCGATCCCGTAGGCCGACGCGAGCCCGCTCGAGGTGCGGAACAACAGCACCAGCAGCAGCACACCGATCAGCAGCAGCAAGTTGACGCGCGGCAGGTAGATCTGGCCGGCATGGGTCTCGGAGGTGTAGCGGACCTCGAAACGCGGCAACAAGCCGAGTTGCACGGCCTGGCGAATGAGCGAATAGGCGCCGGTAATGACCGCCTGGCTCGCGATCACTGTGGCGGCCGTTGCCAGAACGACCAGCGGCAGAATCATCGGCGCCGGCGCCAGGCGATAGAAGGTGTTCTCGATCGCGTCGGGATGGGCCAGGATCAGCGCGCCCTGCCCGAAATAGTTCAGCAGCAACGCCGGCAGCACCAGACAGAACCACGCGGCTTGAATGGGCTTGCGGCCGAAATGGCCGAGGTCGGCATACAGCGCCTCGCCGCCGGTGACCGACAGAAAGACCAACCCCATGATAACGAGGCCGATCAGGCCATGGTTGAGCAGGAAGTGAATGGCGTGCCAGGGATTGACCGCCAACAGCACACTCGGATCTTCGTGGATGTGCAGGACGCCAAGGACTGCAATCGTCACGAACCATAGCGCCATGACCGGAGCGAATGCGGAAGCGACCCGCGCGGTGCCGCGACTCTGCAGCGCGAACAGCATAACCAGAATCAGCATCGTCAGCGGGACGACGTAATGGTCGAGCCCTGGCGCGGCGAGCTTCAATCCTTCGACCGCGGAGAGTACCGAGATCGCCGGCGTGATCATGGAATCGCCGATGAACATCGAGGCGCCGACCACGCCAAGCGCGAGCAGGAGCAGGCTTCTGCGCCCCAGCGCCCGCTGTCCGAGCGCCATCAGCGACAGGGTCCCGCCTTCCCCGTTGTTGTCGGCCCGCAGCAGCAGAAGAACGTACTTGGCGGTGACGACGATAAACAGCGACCACAGGATCAACGACAGGACGCCGAGCACGATTACCGGCGTCACCGTCCCCTGCTGCGCGGCGTGATTGACGGCCTCGCGGAACGCATACAATGGCGAGGTCCCGATATCGCCAAAGACCACGCCGATGCTTCCGAGCGTCAGCGGCCAAAAGGCGGTCGTCTTGGCCGAAGCCTCGCCAGTGGCTTCGGCGGGTGGATCGCTGACGGCCATGGTCTCTTGCAAACGCTCTGATGATGGTTTCGATCCGGGGCTATCGCCCACAAGCACTGGCCCGTCAATCCGAGGAATTGCATTGACAGATCGGCCAGATATGTCTCGTAGGCGATCCGCTTTCCGGTAAAAAAATACCGTGGATCAGGGCTTCAGATTCGGAGGCAACGGAGGCGCCTCGCGCATCAGGGTAATGGTCACGCGCCGGTTCGCCGCCAGCGAGGGGTCGTCCGGAAACAGAGGCATGCTGTCCGATTTGCCCGATACCGCGAAAATGTGGCTGGCCGGCAAGCCCTCTCGTTCCAGGATCTGGCGAACGACGTTGGCGCGGTCCGCAGACAGGTCGAAGCCGTCATAATCGCTGCGCGACGGCATGAAGTTCGATGAGGTGTGGCCGGTGATCGAAATCCGCAAAGGCGTCGCCTTCAGCGGAGCCGCGAGCTTCCTGATCAGCATGCGCGTCCGCTCGTAAGGCTCCTTGGAGCCGTCCGCGAACATCGATCGTCCGTCCTGGTCGACGATCTCCAGGTTGAGCCCTTCCTTGGTCTCCTCGAACATGATGTGCTTGGAGAGTTCGGTCAGCTCGGGCATGTCCTGCAGCGCCTGCCGCAGCGACGCGGACGCGAGCGCGAACTCGCGATCCGTCTCGAGGCGCGCGCCGGCGGTCTTGGAACGCTCCTGCTCGTTGGGGGTCGGAGTGGTGGAGGTTTCCTCCGGCGGAACGTGCGCGGCATTCTTCAATTTCGGCCGCGTCGGCAGGCCGTCCGATTCGACGATTCCGGAATATCGCACCTCGGTCTGAGAGCCGAAGGCATCACGCATCGAGCCGGCGACGATCTTGAGTTTTTGATTGTCCATTGTGGAGAACGCGACGAGCATCACGAAGAAGCTCATCATCAGGCCCATCAGATCGGCGAACGTGACGAACCAGCCGTGCCCTCCGCCATGCGCATCGCCGCGTTTTTTCTTGGCCATCGCCGATTCCCCGACCCACGCTTATTCCGCAAAAGCGGCTACCGGTTTTGCGATCAGAGCCATCCGATCACGCAGGAACCGGCTCGCCCTCCTCCTGGCGATGCTTCTCCGGCAGATAGGCCAGCAGCATTTCGCGCACCAGCGCCGGGCTCTTGGAATCCCGGATCATCAGGATGCCGTCGATGATCAACGTGCGATTGGTTTCCTCATCGAGCAACTTGCCGTGCAGCTTGTCCGCGATCGGAAGGCAGAACAGGTTCGCGACCAGCGCGCCGTAAAGCGTCGCCAGCAGCGCGGTCGCCATGAACGGACCGAGCTTGGAAGGATCGGTCATGTTGGCGAACATCTGCACCATGCCGATCAGCGTGCCGATCATGCCGAACGCCGGAGCGCAGTCGCCGATGGCGCGGTAGATCTTGCTTCCCTCATCGAGGTGCATGAGAAAATTGTCACGGTCGCGTTCGAGGTTGTCGCGAATGAATTCGAGATCGTAGCCGTCCGCGACGAAACGAATTCCCTTGGCGAGAAACGGCTCGTTGGTCTCGACTTTTTCGAGACCCACCGGTCCCTGCTTGCGGGCGATCTCGGCGATCCGCGCCAGTTCGTCGACAAGGTCGCGCGCCGACAGCCGGCTCATGGTGAAGGCGAACTTGGCGCCGAGCGGCAGGCCGTGGAGGATCGCGCCGAGCGGAAAGCGGATCATGGTGGCGGCGGTCGCACCACCGAAGATGATGATCATGGCGTGTTCGCTGACGAACATATGGAGATCGCCGCCCATAAAGACCATCACGGCGACTACGAGCATGCCGAAAGCAAGTCCGGCACCCGTCATGATATCCATGGGAAACTCCAACGCACGCGAACCGCCGGCCATCCTGGACAGCGGCGCGGCCCGTTCTGAGCCACGCGGCACAATCCTAACTTTGGCGCGATTAAGGACGCGTAAAGCCAGCCCGCCCGGCGGGAAGCGCCTCGGCAATCGAGCCGGCGTTCTCATTCGATCGAAGCACCGGCGCGGCCGGCAAGGCAGGCGGAAGCCGCGTTCAGAGCAGGCCGGACGGAGATGCTTCCAGGTCTTGAAACATGAACAGGATCAAAGACGTGGCATATTTCTGCATAGGCCGGCGGAAGCGAGGCGGTCCAATGCCATAGGCAAGCGTGAGCCTCCCACCATGACGCGTTTATCGGCAGCCATCGCGACCTTCAGGATAATTTCTCCGCATCCTCGCGACACCCGGCTCGAGTCCGGCCTGCAACCACCATCCGGCGGCAAGAGCGCCGTTTTCGAAAGAGCGGTGTGTCTTTCTAAAATTGATAGACGTCAACATCGCCGAGAGTTACTATGTTAACTACTTATCGTACGACTCCGAGAGCCACTCCACCACGTGTAACCGGAGCGGAGCTTGGAATTTGGTGCAAGGGCGATCTCTTTGGTCAGGAGCCACCGTGAAAGATTCAGCTTTAGGGGCTAACGTGCCGGCGGCGGAGCCGTCGGGCAACCCAAAGGTTTTATGTATTTCAACCGTAGCGTTCGCGCTCGGTTTCGCGATCTGGGGAATGTTTTCCGCACTCGCCCCGTTTCTGATTAAATGGTACAGTTTCACGAGCACCCAGGTGTTGATCCTGGCTGCGATGGAGCCGCTTTTCGCGGCCGGCATCAGCATCCCGCTCGGAATCTGGACGGACAAGTTCGGCGGCCGGACGGTTTTCACGATTTTGCTGGTTTGCCTCTCCATCGTCCTGATTTTGGGGACTTTCGCCGAGAGCTACATCGCCTTCCTGTTCCTGGGAATGATGCTGGGCCTCGGAGGCGCGAGCTTCGTGGTCGGCAACGCCCATGTGTCCTCCTGGTACCCAAAATCGAAACAGGGCACGGCGCTGGGCCTCTTTGCGCTGGGTAACGTCGGAATCACGGTCGGCATGATGGCCGTCTCGTTCCTCATCACCAGCGTGCTGGACACCAGCGATCCGGACGGTTGGCGTATGATCTTCCCGATCTTCGCCATTCCGACGCTGGGAATGGCGGCAATCTACATGTTCTTCACGTCGGATCCGCCGAACCGGAAGCTGAAAAACACCTCGGTCAAGGAAATCTTCGCCGTCTACCGCTCGGGCGTCGTGGTGTGGCTCGTTCCCGCCCTTTATTGGGTGGCCTTCGGTACGCTGGTTTTCTTCGCGTCGACCATGCCCACTTATCTGGTCGATTTTTGGCACGTCGATCCGACGACAGCGGTCGCGGTCTACACGCCAATTCTGGTGGTCTGCGTGGCGGTTACAAGGCCGCTGGGCGGCTGGCTGGCTGACCGTCGGGACGTTTTCACGCTGCTGAGTTGGATGTTCGGCGCGATGTCGATCCTCGCCGTGCTG
>NZ_MKRN01000009.1:0-11616 GCF_001896955.1 Nitrobacter sp. 62-13
GTCGTCATCGCGATCGGAAACCCCTTCGGCGTCGGACAGACGGTGACGCACGGCATCGTGTCGGCGCTGGCGCGCACGCAGGTCGGCATCACCGACTACCAGTTCTTCATCCAGACCGATGCGGCGATCAATCCGGGCAATTCGGGCGGCGCGCTGGTCGACATGACCGGCCGTCTTGTAGGCATCAACACGGCGATTTTCTCGCGCTCGGGCGGATCGCAGGGCATCGGCTTTGCAATTCCGGCCAACATGGTGCGGGTCGTTGTGGCTTCCGCCAAGAACGGCGGCAAGGCCGTGAAGCGGCCCTGGCTTGGCGCGCGGCTGCAGGCGGTGACGCCGGAAATCGCCGAAACCATCGGTCTCAAGGCGCCTGCCGGCGCGCTGGTCGCGAGCGTTACGCCGGGAAGTCCGGCGGCGCGGGCCGGGCTCAAACTCTCCGACCTGATCGTGTCGATCGACGGACAGCCCGTCGAGGATCCCAATGCGTTCGATTATCGCTTCGCCACGCGCCCGCTCGGCGGCACCTCGCAGATCGAGGTCCAGCGCAACGGGAGGCCGGTCAAGCTCACCGTTGCACTGGAAACTGCGCCGGACACCGGCCGCGACGAGATCACGATCACCACGCCGTCGCCGTTCCAGGGTGCGAAGGTTGCCAACATCTCGCCGGCGCTCGCCGACGAACTTCATCTCGATTCAGGCGCTGAAGGCGTCGTGGTCACCGCGCTGACTGACGATGGAATGGCCGCGAATGTCGGCTTCAGGAAGGGCGACATCATTTTGGTCGTCAACAACAAGAAGATCGCCAGGACGGTTGACCTCGAACGGGCCGTCAAGGAAGCGGGGCGGCTCTGGCGGATCACGTTGATGCGCGGCGGCCAGCAGATCCAAGTCATGCTCGGCGGATGAGCCCGAAGCGCCAGCGCGAGTCCGAAAGCCTGTTTGCCGCGGCGGGTCTGGAGAACGACGCGCCGCGTCCGCTGCCGGACCGGCTGCGTCCGCAGGCGCTCTCCGACGTGGTCGGGCAGGACCACATCCTCGGGCCGGACGGCGCGCTGACGCGGATGCTGGAAACCCGCACGCTCGGTTCGCTGATTTTCTGGGGACCGCCGGGGACCGGCAAGACCACGGTGGCGCGGCTGCTGGCGGACGCGACGGCGTTGCACTTCGAGCAACTGTCCGCCGTATTCTCCGGCGTCGCCGATCTGAAGAAAGCGTTCGACGCCGCCCGCGCGCGCCGCGAGACCGGCACGGGAACGCTATTGTTCGTGGACGAGGTGCATCGCTTCAATCGCGCGCAGCAGGATTCGTTCCTGCCCGTCATGGAAGACGGCACCGTCGTCCTGGTCGGCGCGACCACCGAGAATCCCTCTTTCGAACTCAACGCGGCGCTGCTGTCGCGGGCGCGCGTGCTGGTGTTCCGTTCGCTCGATGCGGCGGCGATCGAGAAACTGTTCGCCCGCGCCGAGCAGGTCGAGGGCAAGCCGCTGCCGCTCGACGATGAAGCGCGCGCCGCGCTGGTGCGCATGGCGGACGGCGACGGCCGCGCCGCATTGACGCTGGTCGAGGAGGTCTGGCGCTCGGCGCGTGACGGCGAGGTGTTCAATGCCGAACAGTTGCAGGGCGTGCTGCAGCGCCGCGCGCCGATCTACGACAAGTCCGCCGACGGCCACTACAACCTGATCTCCGCGCTGCACAAGGCGGTGCGCGGCTCCGATCCGGATGCAGCATTGTACTATCTGGCGCGAATGCTGGAGGCCGGTGAGGATCCGCTGTTTCTTGCGCGCCGCGTGGTGCGGATGGCGGTGGAGGATATCGGCCTCGCCGATCCGCAGGCGCTGGTCGTGGCCAACGCCGCGAAGGACGCCTATGATTTTCTCGGCTCGCCCGAGGGTGAACTCGCCATCGCGCAAGCCGTGATCTATGTCGCGACCGCGCCGAAATCGAACGCCGCCTACAAGGCGTTCGGCGCGGCAAAACGGGTTGCAAGGGAGGGTGGTTCGTTGCTGCCGCCCAAGCACATCCTGAACTCGCCGACCAGACTCATGAAAGAAGAAGGTTACGGCGAAGGCTATCAATACGATCACGACATGCCGGAGGGTTTTTCCGGGCAGGACTATTTTCCGGAGGCGCTCGGACGGCGGACGTTCTACGATCCGCCCGATCGCGGCTTCGAGCGCGAGATCAGGAAGCGGCTGGACTATTGGGCGAAGCTGCGACGAGAGAAGGAAGGCAGCAAATGACCATGACGTTTATCCGAGCATGCATCATCGCCATCGCCGCTCTCGCGTGCGTGACGCCGTCGCGCGCGGAGACGGTCGAGACCGCGCCCGGCGTCACGGTGACGAAGAAAACGTTTCCGGCGCCGATCAACGAGCAGCCGTTCTTCGGATTTGCCGACAAGACCCCTGAGCAGCGCGAGGCGGACAACGGCTTTCTCGCGGAGGCGGACAAGCTCGGCTCGCGCGAGAAAGTTTTCGACGTCGCGATCGAGCGCGGCTTCGCGCATATCGATCGCGGCGACTTTCCGGAGGCGGCCCAGCGATTCAATCAGGCGTGGTTGCTCGCCCCGGAGCGCAGCGCCGTCTATCAAGGCTTCGCGGTGATCTCCGCGGCGCGCTTCGGCGACCTCGAATACGCCGAAGAATTGTTCAGGATTGCTCTTCATCAGCCGAAGCCGCGGCGAACGCTGAAGGCCGATTACGGTCGCCTGCTGCTGAAAGCCAAGCGTCCCGTCGAGGCGAAAGCGATTCTGGAGCAGGGCGTGCGCGACGCGCCGGAATTCGCCGACGCATGGGCCAGCCTCGGGCTTGCGCGGTTGCAGACCGGTGACGCCACGGGCGCCTGTGCGGCCGCGAGCGAGGCCGACAAGCTCAAGCGCTCGCACGAGGTGATGGTTGACCTTGCCCTGCTCAAGAGGCAGGCGGCCTGCCAGTAGAGAGGACCACATGAGCCGCCGCGTCAAACGACCTCTCGCGAAATCCCGCGTCCCGGGCGAACGCCCTAAAGGTGGGCCCAAGGATGCTCGGCAGAAGAGTGCTCGGCCCAAACGGACGCGTCCGGAAGGGCGTGGAGCGGCCGAGCGTTTCGGAGGCGAGCGAGGGCAGGGCGTTCGGCCTGGCAAGCCGCCGCGCGCAGCCGCGCCTCGCGACACTGCGCCCTTCATCGAACCACCCGCCAAACCCGAACCGGCGCCGTTGCCGACGAAGGTGCAGACGGTCGCCGTGACCGCCGACGAAGCCAACATGCGCGTCGATCGTTTTCTCGAGGCGCGCTTTCCCAGCCTGTCGTTTTCCCACATTCAGCGCATCGTCCGCAAAGGCGAACTGCGCGTGAACGGCAAGCGCGCCGACAGCAAGGATCGGCTCGATGAAGGCGACACGGTCCGCATTCCGCCGCTCAAGCTCGATACGCCGAAGGTCGCGACGCGCCTGTCCGAGGCCGAGACCAGGATACGCGACGACTTGCAGAAGATGGTGCTGTTCGAGGATGCCGACGTCATGGTGCTGAACAAGCCCGCCGGGCTTGCGGTGCAGGGCGGTTCCGGCCTGTCGCGGCACATCGACGGAATGCTCGAGGTGATGCGCGATGCGAAAGGCCAGCGCCCGCGCCTCGTGCACCGGCTCGATCGCGAGACCGCCGGGTGCCTGCTGGTGGCCAAGACGCGCTTCGCGGCGACTGCGCTCACCGGGGCGTTCCGCCATCGCTCGGCCCGCAAGATCTACTGGGCGCTGGTCGCGGGCGTGCCGAAGCCGAAGCAGGGCCGCATATCGACTTATCTGGCGAAGGAAGAAAACGAGGAAGACTCGATCATGCGCATCGCCGCCCATGGCGACGAGGGTGCGAGCCACGCGGTGACCTACTACGCGGTGGTGGAAACATCAGCGCAGAAACTCGCCTGGGTCTCGCTGAAACCGGTCACCGGCCGGACCCATCAACTGCGCGCGCACATGGCGCACATCAATCATGCCATCGTCGGCGACCCAAAGTATTTCAACAAGGAGAACTGGCAGTTGCCGGGTGGTCTTCAGAAGCGGCTTCACCTCCTGGCGCGCCGCATCGTGATCCCGCATCCGCGCGGCGGCGTGATCGATGTGAGCGCGCCGCTGCCGCCGCACATGCTGCAATCATGGAACCTGCTCGGGCTCGAAGCCGACCGGTTCGACCCGATCGAGAACGCGCCGGAGGAGTAGGTCCTTGCCATTGCGCCGGGCCGACGTCAGGGCGATGTGAGAATATGCCATGCGTGAATTGTTCGAAGAAAGTCTCGGCCCCTCGCTGGATCCGGAAGAAGCGGTTCGCCAATCCACGCGAACCGGGCAGCGCAAGCGTTTCTACGCTTCCGCGAGCGTCAGCGAAACTCCGGACGGGTTCGCCGTCCTGCTCGACGGCAAGCCGGTGCGCACTCCGTCGCGCAACCTGCTGGCGGCGCCATCTCGGGAGATCGCCGCGACGATGGCCGCCGAATGGCAGGCGCAGCGGGACGTCATCGATCCCATGACCATGCCGGTGACGCGGCTCGCCAACAGCGTCATCGACGGCGTGACCGGCCGTGTCGAGGCCGTGGTCGAGGACATCGCCAGGCATTTTGAAACGGACCTGCTGTTCTACCGCGCCGGCCATCCCGAAGCGCTGGTCGCACGCGAAGCCGCGCATTGGGATCCGGTGCTGTTCTGGGCGGCCGAGACGCTCGGCGCGCATTTCATCCTCACCGAAGGCATTGTGCATGTCCGCCAGCCCGATCCGGCGATCGCTGCCGCCCGCGCGGCGCTGCCGTCCGACCCTTGGGCGGTTGGAGCGCTGCATGTCATCACGACATTGACCGGCTCGGCGTTGCTCGCGCTTGCCCTGATGCGCGGGCGGCTGGATGCCGACGAGGTCTGGTCGGCCGCCCATGTCAATGAAGACTGGAACAGCGAGCAATGGGGCGCGGATGAGGAGGCCGCGGCGCGGCAGTCCGCGCGCCTCTCCGATTTCAGGGCGGCCGCGGCCGTCCTGGCGGCGCAGGTTCAACCATTCGGTTAAGAAGGGGTTTAGATACCGCAGTTAGCCTCGCATCCGAAACGAGGCTTTCATGGCGATCTCGATCAACCCGATCTTCCCGGTCATCGCGGTGCAGGACACCGTGTCCGAGGCCGCGCTTCAGCCCGGCACGGTCGTCGACGCGCGGGTCCAGCAGATCCTTGCCAACAATCTTGTCCGCATCGCCATCGCCAATCTGACGATGGAGGTATTGTCAGAAATTCCGCTGCAGGTCGGCGAGAAACTTCAGCTTGAAGTCTCGCAGACCGCGCAGGGGCTCAGGCTTGCGGTGGCAGGGCAGAGCGGCTCGCCCAACCCGGCGGCGGCTGCCACGGCGAAGCCGGCGGATTCCGTGACGCTTGCGCCCGACGTCGCGGCCACCGTTGCTGCGGCCGAAGCCGATGCGCCGACCTCGCCCTCGAAACCCGTGCTGACGGCGCTGGAAGCCTTGTCCGTTTCGGCTGCGGCGCAGAGCGCCGCAACGCGGCAAGGCAGCCTGTCGCCGCTTTATGCCAATCTGCTGGCGGCAGCCGGATCGGGCAGGCTGCCGCCGCAAATCCGGGAGATTGCCGATCGGCTGCTGGCGCTGCGTCCCGATCTCGGTCCGAACCTCACCGGGGGCGACATCAAGACCGCGTTCCGGAATTCCGGGCTTTTTCTCGAAGCGTCGCTGGCGGCGGGGCTGACGACAGCGCCGCCATCGCCACAGGCTGCATCGGCGTCCGCGCAACTGCCCGATCTCAAGGCTGCCCTGCTCGTGCTTCGCGAGGCGCTTTCGATCTCCGCCGGTCCGCCGGTCGCGCAGGAGGCGCCCGCGAGCGCCGCGCCCGGTTCGCAACATGCGCAGCAACCGGCGGCACAACCTGCGCCAATGACAGGCGCGCCGCCGCTGTCACCGGACTTCGAACCGCAGGAAGTCTATCTGCCGCAGGCGCGGCTGCCTGTCACCGACGATCCCGACACGTCGACGCTTGCGAACCAGACGTTGTTTTCAAGGGTGTCCGATGCGGGCGTCCGCACCGCCGCCACCGGTGCTGCCTTGAACCTTCTGCAGGAGGCGCTTCAGAACGGTGGCGGTAGAGCCAGCCTCGGCGCCGAACTCGGACTCGACGGCGATCCGGCGGCCGGACCTTCTGCGCTCAGGGCAGCGCCGGCGAACGGCCCCGACGAGAACAACGTTTTCATTGTGCGCACCAGCACGCCGTCGCCGCCGTTTCGCGGCGCGCTGCCGACCGCACAGCCCGTCGCGATGCCGATGCTGTCGCCGGCCGCCCCGGCAAGCGACATCGCGCGACGGCTGCTCGAGGACACCGACGCCGCGATCGCGCGTCAGACGCTGTTGCAGGTTGCCTCGCTCCCGGATCGGGTCGATACCGCAGGCCCGAGGCTCGATCAGGTCGCGCCACGCTGGAATTTCGAAATTCCGTTCGCGACCCCTCTGGGCACCGCGATCGCGCAGTTCGAAATTTCACGTGATGCCGCCGGCCACGACGTCGAGACGGCGAAGCGGATCTGGCGCGCGCGGTTTTCGCTCGACGTCGAACCCGCGGGACCCGTTCACGCGCTGGTGTCGCTGACCGGCGACAGCACGTCGGTGCGGCTCTGGGCCGAGCGTCCCGCGACAGTGAGCCGGTTGCGCGCCGGCGCCTCGCAACTCACTCAGGCATTGAGCCGCGCCGAATTGCAGCCGGGCGATATCGTCATCCGCGAGGGCGCGCCGCCGCAACAGAGGCCCGCGCCGGCCGGCCATTTTCTGGACCGCGCGTTATGAGCGCGGAGACCAAAGATCAAATCGCGGTCGCCCTTCACTACGACAAGGGCAGCGGCGCGCCGCGCGTGGTCGCCAAGGGCAGGGGATCGCTGGGCGCGAAGATCATCGAGGTGGCCAAGGAGCACGACATTCCGATCGAGGAAAACGAGGTGCTGGCCGGTGCGCTGTCGCATGTCGAACTCGGCGACGAGATTCCACCCGAGTTGTACAAGGCCGTCGCCGAGGTGCTGGTGTTCGTGCTGCGGCTGTCGGGGCGGGCGCCCTGAGCGTTGCGGCGACCGTTGGTGACAGCGTCAACGGCGTGTTAGAAGCGGATGGAAATCCGGGCCGCAGATCATGAAAGACATCCTTGAAACCCTCGACGCTCGCCGTGCTGCGGCAAAACTCGGCGGCGGCGAGAAGCGCATCGCGGCGCAGCATGCGCGCGGCAAGCTGACGGCACGCGAGCGCATCGAGCTTCTGCTCGACAAAGGCTCGTTCGAGGAGTTCGACATGTTCGTCGAGCATCGCTCGACGGAATTCGGCATGGACAAGTCGAAGGTGCCGGGCGACGGTGTCGTTACCGGCTGGGGCACCGTCAACGGCCGCAAGATTTTCATGTTCGCGAAGGACTTCACCGTGTTCGGCGGCTCGCTGTCGGAGACCCACGCGCTGAAGATCACGAAAATCCAGGACATGGCGATGAAGGCGCGTGCGCCGATCATCGGCCTCTATGACGCGGGCGGCGCGCGCATCCAGGAAGGCGTCGCCGCGCTCGCCGGCTATTCCTATGTGTTTCGCCGCAACGTGCAGGCCTCGGGCGTGATCCCGCAGATATCAGTCATCATGGGGCCGTGCGCCGGCGGCGACGTCTATTCGCCGGCCATGACCGACTTCATCTTCATGGTGAAGAACACGAGCTACATGTTCGTCACCGGCCCCGACGTGGTGAAGACCGTCACCAACGAGGTGGTGACCGCGGAAGAACTTGGCGGCGCCAGCGTGCACGCGACAAAGTCTTCGATCGCCGACGGCGCGTTCGAAAACGACGTCGAGGCGCTGTTGCAGGTGCGCCGCCTGATCGACTTCCTTCCCAGTAACAACACCGACGGCGTGCCGGAGTGGCCGAGCTTCGACGACGTCGAGCGCATCGACGACTCGCTCGACACGCTGGTGCCCGACAATCCGAACAAGCCCTACGACATCAAGGAACTGATCCTGAAAGTGGTGGACGAGGGCGACTTCTTCGAGATCGCGGAGACGTTCGCGAAAAACATCGTCGTCGGCTTCGGCCGCATCGCCGGGCGCACCGTCGGCTTCGTCGCCAACCAGCCGATGGTGCTGGCTGGCGTGCTCGACAGCGACGCGTCACGCAAGGCCGCGCGCTTCGTTCGTTTCTGTGATGCCTTCAACGTCCCGATCGTGACCTTCGTCGATGTGCCGGGCTTCCTGCCGGGCACGGCGCAGGAATATGGCGGACTCATCAAGCACGGCGCGAAACTCCTGTTCGCCTATTCGCAATGCACGGTGCCGCTCGTCACCGTCATCACGCGCAAGGCCTATGGCGGCGCGTTCGACGTGATGGCGTCGAAGGAAATCGGGGCCGACATGAATTACGCCTGGCCGACCGCGCAGATCGCCGTGATGGGCGCCAAGGGCGCGGTGGAGATCATCTTCCGCTCGGACATCGGCGACGCGGACAAGATCGCCGCGCGCACGAAGGAATATGAGGACCGCTTTCTGTCGCCGTTCATCGCCGCCGAGCGCGGCTACATCGACGATGTCATCATGCCGCACTCGACGCGCAAGCGCATCGCCCGCGCTCTCGCCATGCTGAGGGACAAGCGAGTCGAGGTGCCGATGAAGAAGCACGATAACTTGCCGTTGTGAGTCAGCCCGTCCCTAGAGCCTGTTTCAACTGAGTTGAATCAGACTGGTCGCTTGTCCTTTTGTTTGAGCATGATCTCTTCTGGAAACCGGTTTCCACTTTTCGGGATCATGCCCTAATTCGCACTCAGCAACTTGAACAGCGGCTGGAGATAGCTGATCTCCTGGCCCGAGGTCGGGGTGGTGCGGCTGATGAAGTCGAAGATCCTGCCGTCCTTCAGTCCGTAGTTGGCGAGCCGGATCACCTGGCGGTTCTTGTCGAAATAGATGGCGATCACGCGTTGATCGACAACCCTCTGATTCATGAATGCGACCGGACGGTTCGCCCGCTGCGAAATGTAATAGAAGACCTCGCCGTTCAGCGTGGCGACGGTGGACGGCGTTCCCATCACGATCAGCACCTGATCCTGGCTGGCGCCGATCTGGATCTGCTCGAGCGCGCCGGGGGGCAGGATGTAGCCCTTCTGAAACTGCTCGCCGGTGCAGCCCGCCATGGCGGCGCACACGAGCGTGGCGGCGAGCGTCACGCGCAGACGACGCCGTCGCCTCGCGGCGTTTCCTGTCTTTGATGCCGAAACTGTCATTCGGGGGCCGACCTCATCCTCTTGCATCGCGCGAGCCATTGACGTACGCGCAGCGACGTACCCGGTAACGGTTCTGCGATTGCACAACCGGAAGCCCTGCGGGCTGATTTTCGGAACCCACATGCTCTGGCCGTTCAATCACTTCAGAAAATCCCGCGCTTCGTCGCGCGGCACCATTGAAGCGATCTATGGCATGATCGTGACACAGGCGCGAGAGCCATTGTTTTATCAGACCCTGCGGGTGCCGGACACCGTCGATGGCCGCTTCGACATGATTCTGCTGCACCTGTGGATAGCGCTTTCGCGCTTGAAGCGGAGGGATGACAAGGAACTCCCGCAGGCGCTGTTCGATCATTTCTGCAGCGACATGGACGCCAATCTGCGCGAGATGGGGGTCGGCGATCTGACCGTTCCGAAGCGCATGCAGGCGCTCGGGGAAGCCTTCTACGGCCGTTCGGCCGCCTATGACCGGGCTGTTGCTGAGGGGCGCGAGCCGCTGGCGGAAGCCCTCGACAAGAATATCTATAACGGCCGGGACATCGACAGCGCGCGGCGGCTTGCCGACTATGTGGCGGAGGCGATCGCTGCGCCCGCCGGTGACAACGAGGCGACGCCGGGAGGCGGGGTGCAGTTTCCGGACCTCGCGCAACGGACATGAGAAAGCAGGCCATGACCGCCAGAGACAGGCCGGACCCGATCGCAAATCCCTGGAGCGCGCGGGTCGTGGTGGCGCAGATTCCGGAAGCCGGCCTTCATCGCGATATCGAGGCCGACGAGGCTGCGCGCATGGCGCTGGCGAAGATCGCCGGCTTGCGGGATATCGAATCGGCGCGTGCATCGTTCGACCTGACGCCCGGGCGCGACGACAGCGTGCAAGTGCGGGGCAGGGTGTCGGCGCGGGTGGGACAGACCTGCGTGGTGTCGCTCGATCCGATCGAGAACGACATCGCCGAGGATGTCGACCTTCTTTTCGTGCCGGAAGACAGCGTCCAGGCGTTCGCGGCCGCCATTGATGACGATGCCGGCGACGAGGAGGGCCGCGACATTCCGGATGCGCCCGAGCCCATCGTCAATGGTGTCATCGATCTCGGACGCCTCGCGACCGACGTGCTGTTTCTGGGAATCGACCCTTATCCGCGGAAACCAGATGCCGTGTTCGTGCCGCCATCTACTGCGGTCGACCCCGAGGACCATCCCTTCGCCGCCCTCAAGGCGCTGAAAATCGACCCGAATCCATCACGCGGGAAGAAGCCAAAGCGGGATTGACGACGAGGTGCCGGATGTGGTTTCTCAAAACATAACCATTAATAGGTTGAAAATAAAAGAATTTAATGTGATTTTTGAGGTCTGCTTTTGAGTCGCGAGGCGATGGAAATCCGCGCCGTCGCTATGTTGTATCGAGGCCGGGACACGCTATTGTCGCGGCCGGGCCGATGAAGCGCCACCCCCGTTGTGGCCGCGCGCTTCAAGGCCGCAAGAGATCAGGGTTTCCGGGATATCCATGCCGAAAAAGGTTCGAATCGCGCTTGACGCCATGGGTGGCGACATCGGCGCATCGGTGGTCATTCCGGGCGCCGCGATTTCCCTGAACCGTCATCCCGACACCGAGTTTCTGCTTTACGGCGACCGCGCCCTGATCGAAGCGCAGCTTGCCGCCCACCCTGCGATGAAGGCCGCGTCCCGGGTGATCCACACCGACGTCGCCGTCAGCATGCACGACAAGCCGAGCCAGGCGCTGCGCCGCGGCCGCAAGACCTCGTCGATGTGGCTTGCCATCGACGCGGTGAAGAAAGGCGAGGCGGACGTCGCGGTGTCCGCCGGCAATACCGGCGCGCTGATGGCGATGGCGCGATTCAACCTGCGGACGCTGCCCGGCATCGATCGCCCGGCGATCGCGGCGGTGTGGCCGACCATACGCGGCGATTCCGTGGTGCTCGATCTTGGCGCCACGATCGGCGGCGATGCCCGCCATCTGATGGCCCTCGCGATCATGGGCAGCGCCATGGCGCGCGTTCTGTTCGATCTGAAGCGTCCGACGGTAGGCCTCCTCAACATCGGCGTCGAGGAGGTCAAGGGCGGAGAGGAAATCCGCGAAGCTGCGGAATTGCTGCGGGCGATGGATCTGCCGCAGCTCGAATTCATCGGCTTCGTCGAGGGAGACGGTATCGGCAAGGGGGCGGCCGACGTCATCGTCACTGAGGGATTCAGCGGCAATATCGCGCTGAAGACGGCCGAGGGCACGGCGCGGCAGCTCGCCGAATATCTGCGCAGCGCGATGTCGCGCACCCTGTTGTCCCGGATCGGCTATCTGTTTGCGCGTGGCGCCTTCAAGGCGCTGCGGGGCAAGATGGATCCCCGCAAGTCCAATGGCGGCGT
>NZ_MKRN01000009.1:11663-15794 GCF_001896955.1 Nitrobacter sp. 62-13
ACCAAGATCAACCAAACGCTCAACCGCCACGGCCACACCCTTGTTTCGGCGTCGGCAGTGCAGGAGGCTCTCTCTTGACTGCGATACGTTCGGTCGTGCTCGGCTGCGGTTCCTATCTGCCGCAAAGGGTGCTGACCAATGCCGAGCTGGCCACCAGGGTCGACACCTCGGACGAGTGGATCGTCCAGCGCACCGGCATTCGCGAGCGCCACATTGCCGCCGAGGGGGAGTTCACCTCGCATCTCGCCATCCGTGCCGCCCAGGCGGCGCTCGCGAACGCCGGAATCGATGCGCAGTCGATCGAACTGATCGTGCTGGCGACCTCGACGCCGGACAACACGTTTCCGGCCACGGCCGTCGCCGTTCAGAGTGGCCTCGGCATCAATCACGGCGCGGCCTTCGACCTTCAGGCGGTCTGCTCCGGGTTCGTGTTCGCGCTGGCCACCGCCGACAATTTCCTGCGCACGGGCGCGTTCAAGCGCGCGCTGGTGATCGGTGCGGAAACCTTCTCGCGCATCCTGGACTGGACCGATCGTGGAACCTGCGTTCTGTTCGGCGACGGGGCCGGGGCGGTCGTGCTGGAAGCCCAGGAGCAGCCCGGCAAGACCTCGGATCGCGGCATCCTGACCACGCATCTGCGCTCGGACGGCCGTCACAAATCAAAACTTTTTGTCGACGGCGGACCGTCCTCGACCCAGACTGTGGGTTATCTCCGGATGGAAGGCCGCGAGGTGTTCAAGCACGCCGTCGGCATGATCACCGACGTCATCGTCGATGCATTTAATGCCTCCGGCATGTCCGCGGACGACATCGACTGGTTCGTTCCGCATCAGGCCAACAAGCGAATCATCGATGCATCGGCCCACAAACTGCATATTGCGCCGGAGAAAGTGGTGCTGACCGTCGATCGCCACGGCAATACCTCCGCTGCATCGATTCCGCTGGCGCTGTCGGTCGCCGTCGCCGATGGACGCATCAAAAGAGGCGATCTGGTATTGCTGGAAGCGATGGGCGGAGGCTTCACCTGGGGCTCCGCTCTTCTGCGGTGGTAAGACTTGAATCAAAATATCCGGCGCAACTGCCGTCATCTATCGTGCGAAAGCATGATGTGATAGGTTGACCGTGCGCCGTTAAACTCTTAATTTCAGTTACGAATTGTTCGCCGGGAGCTTGGGGCAGGCGATGACCGAAACCGGAAAAACAGTCACGCGCGTTGATCTCTGCGAAGCCGTCTACAAAAAGGTGGGACTGTCGCGGACCGAATCGTCCGCATTCGTAGAGCTTGTTCTCAAGGAAATCACCGATTGCCTGGAGAAGGGCGAAACGGTGAAATTGTCGTCGTTTGGCTCGTTCATGGTACGCAAGAAGGGCCAACGTATCGGCCGCAACCCGAAGACCGGCACCGAGGTGCCGATCTCTCCGCGTCGCGTGATGGTCTTCAAACCGTCGGCGATTCTGAAGCAGCGGATCAACGGCAGCAATACCGGCAACGGCGTCCATACCAAGGCCGAGTAAGCCGCGTACAAGCACTATGGCTGGTCCGGCGTTCGGAACCCGATTGGCAGAGGAGCGAGCATTTGGACAAGGCACCGGATGCCTTCCGTACCATCAGCGAGGTCGCTATCGACCTCGATGTTCCCCAGCACGTCCTGCGCTTCTGGGAAACCCGGTTTGCGCAGATCAAGCCGATGAAACGAAGCGGTGGGCGCCGCTACTATCGCCCGGACGACGTCGACCTGCTGCGCGGCATTCGCCATCTGCTTTACAGCGAGGGCTATACGATCCGCGGCGTGCAGCGAATCCTGAAAGAGCATGGCGTCAAATCGGTGCAGGGTCTGACCGAGGGATCGTCCGCCGCCGCGTTCGGCGCCATCGAGGACGACATTCGCAACACGCTCGGCGAGATCGACGACGACGAACTGCCCGACTATGAGGCCGACGACGAGGACGAGGACGGAGAAGGGGACGTCGAGGTCAGCGGCAGCGCCGCGCCCCGCGTGCGGGAGGCGGGTGAGCACAAGCCGCTGCGGCACAATCTCGACGAGGTGCTGTGGTCCGGTCCCGACAGCGCGGCAATCCCGGGCGTAAGCGCCGCCGCCGATCTTGCAAAGCTCAAGGATGTGTTGGCTGATCTGGTCGCCTGCCGGCGGTTGCTGGATGACGCACTCGGCAACGGCTGACGATTCGGCAGCCCGCCTTTCAGCGTCGTTCAGGTGAACGCCGGCGCGTCTTGCACAGCCCCCGGAACGCAGCTAGAGCTACCTTCGGCCTTGATAAAATCAGGGCCGGGGCTTCGTCTCGTTTGGCGCATTTTCTTCACGCGAAGCGGTACCGCTTCGCTTGAAAACGCTATAATGGAATGGAGCCGTAACGGCACGGAGCGTAGCGCAGCCCGGTTAGCGCACTAGTCTGGGAGACTAGGGGTCGGAGGTTCGAATCCTCTCGCTCCGACCAACCAAGCAGGGTCGGTTCTGTCATCGGATCGATCGGCCATCGGATCGATTGGCCGGTTCTCGGTCGCTCACCACGCCAAAAGCGAATGCAAACGGTGGTCAGCTTGCCGCCGAATATTGATTATCGGTTTCGGCGGCCTCATACTTGCGCGCATATTATTCCACCGATGGAGTCGTTATGACCGTTTTTCGCCGCGCTCTGATCCTGGTCGCGTTTGCGGCGGCATTTGCCGTTCCGGGCGGACGCGCTCACGCATTCGGTGATGTGCCGGACAACTATTTCGATCCCGCCGTCGACGTCGGCTGCTGGAAGTGGAATTGGCAACAGCATGCCTATTACGATGTTTGCCCGGTCTATGTGCATCCCAAGTCGTACATGTATCCGCGCCGTGCCCACGCGGTTCTCCGCACCAAGGGCTGAGGCGGCTTCGATAGCGATAAGCAAAAACGCGACCACAACAACTGCGATCGCGTCGGCGTCCGGAGTCGCGCGGCCTTGTGGTTTCGTGACGTCCGGGCGTTGTCGCGGTAAGCCGCGTCCGCCATGAGGCGCGCTTACGGCGTCGTGACGGTGCAGGCGACCGAATTGTGTTTGCCGAAGTTCAGGATCGCGTTTTCGCGCAGCCCGTCGAGCCAGATGTTGCGCCCGGCATAACGATAGCCGACGCCCATCGGAACGAGACGGACGTAAGCAGGCCGATTCGGCCCGGTGTGCAGCGTGGCTGTCACGATGTCGCCTGCAAGACTCACGGCGATCGGACACAACGGATATTCCCGACCGTTCTCGCAGTTCAGGACAATGTCCGAACAACCGCCAAGAACCGCGCCGCTGGGCGGCACGATTCCGAGATCCGCAGCATGCGCCGGGATCTGACTTCCTAAAGCAAGAATCCCTGCAACAACTAACTTTTTGAAATTAAAATATTTTTTCGCCATCCCAGCCTCACGTCAGCGCTGCGCAATCATCCGATATGTGCCTTTACCGGTCAATGCACCTCCTCGTCCTGACGCGCGACAGGCCTGTAGGCGTTGTAATTTAACCACACACCGAACTGCCTGGGTATCGATCCAAAGAATTGTTGACCTGTTTCATTGCGGCAAGATTATGATGGGTAAGATTCAGTTAAATCCATTTGCCGGATTTGATTTTTTTTTAAGGAAAGACGTCATGAACGGACCGTTTCATGTTGCGCAGGCGGATACTTCTGGAGCCGGCGGCGGGAGCGGCAAGCAACCTTCCCGGATCGTCAAGGTCACCAAGCCGTACGGCGAGCAGTCCGTTGTGGTGCCGTTGAGCTACGACGGAAGCGTCAAGGCGGACCTCTCGGCGATCGCGAGCGAAAGGATCACGCTGGTCCATATCGGCGAGAAGCTGATCATCCTGTTCGACAATCATTCGACGGTCACGCTCGAACCGTTTTTCGACAGCACCGGCAAGCCGCTGCACGATCTCACGGTTGAGGTGGCGCCCGGGCGCGATATCACCAGCGCGGAATTCGCGACGCTGTTTCCGGTCACTGACGATCAATCCGTGCTTCCCGCGGCCGGCGCGGGCAGTGGAAGCGGTGCGCAGGCGTCCGGCGCCCATTTTACAGCGGTTGGCGTCGATCCGCTTGCCCTCGGCAACCCGCTTGCGTTGCTGGGTCAGGAAGAGTTGCCCGGATGGAACATCCCGATC